>DAOUPF010000284.1 GCA_030626265.1 Sulfurovum sp. | reverse complement strand
CATTTTGTGGACGGAGCATACGATATGCATCTACTGTTCTATCTACATCTGATGCTTTGAGTGAGACTTTGATATCAGTAAAGTCCAAATCTTCTAGAAATTTGATATTGTAGTCCGCACTAGCTACCATACCCTCTGCTGTTGGACCATATTTGATATCAAATTGCTTCTCTAATGAGCCAGAATTTACACCAATTCTCACTGGTAGGCTACGTTCTTTACAGGCTTTTACTATCTCTTTGATGCGAGATTGTTCACCTATATTACCAGGATTAAACCTGATACAGTCCACCCATTTAGCAGCCTCTAATGCTAACCTATAGTTAAAATGTATATCAGCTATCAGAGGTATAGATATCTGTTCTTTGATCTCTTTGAGTGCTATGGCTGCTTTCATACTAGGCACTGCTACACGCACGATATCGCACCCTGCAAAATGTAATCGCTTTATCTGTTCTACTGTAGCTGCCACATCACTAGTCTCACTATATGTCATAGACTGTACAGAGATAGGTGCATCTCCACCTACCGCTACATCACCTACAAATATTTTTTTGGTTTTTACTCGTTCTTTCACTGTTTACCTTCGTTATAATTCTCTTATTCTATCTAAAACAAATTAACCCGTAGGTCGGGGTGTCCTCTCCCCGACATTGACTTGCATAAAGATATGATTATATTTATTATTTAAATTGATTGTCGGGGAGAGGACACCCCGACCTATGAGAATTCCACAGGGTCAAAATCTATCTCTATCTCTCTACAATCCACAGTATGTAGTGCTTTCAGTAAAGGAACACGATTTTTACTTTTCAGCAATATATGAAACCTAAATTTATTTGCTATCCTCTCTATAGGTGCTTTACCTGAGCCTACTATCTCTATATCTACAAAAGCTTTTAGTTTGGTTACAGTATCTAGAGTTATCTTGCCTGCTTTGCTCTCATCTTTGTGGGCTATGAGTATACGTGCTAGTGAGCTAAATGGAGGGTACTTTGCCATCTCTAAAAATCCTAACTCATCTTTGATGAACCTCTCATAATCACCTAGATACTCTTTGAAAAAGTCAGCATCTCCTGTCTGAACAAATACTGCTGCCTGACTTGCTCTACCGCTTCGCCCTGCTATCTGAAATAGCAAGCTCATAGCTCTCTCTCTAGATCTATAGTCTCCCAGTCCGAGTATGAAGTCCAGCCCCATAATTACTGATAGTGTGATACCTGCATAGTCATGCCCTTTACTCAGCATCTGAGTACCAAGCAGTAGATGACTCTCACCACTCTCAAAACGCTCTAGAGCCTCTCTTAGCTTCTTTGCTGTCGTGATACTATCTCTGTCAAACTGCTCAACCTGTATACCCTCTATAGACTCAGTTATCATCTCTATAGCCTCAACTGTACCCATACGTTCACTCTTTAGTGGCATATATCCACAATGAGCACAGGTATCTCGGATAGCCTCTGTATAGTTGCAGTAGTGACATTTGAGATGTCTATACTTTCGGTGCAGTGCCATACCTACAGAGCAGTATGGACATAGATGTGTCTTACCACAGCTCTCACAGTATAGATACTTGAAGTTACCACGAGTTGGGAGGAATAGAAGAGATTGCTCTTTGGCTGTATAGTTTTTATATAGTGCTTTTAATATAGGTCTGTTGATACTATCACCTGATATAAAGTGATACTCTTTTTTCACCTCTACAAATGCTTTTTCTAATTTTACTACTGGGTATTTGTAGTATGAACTCATAGATGGAGTTGCGGATGCTAGCAGTACCTTAGCTCCTAGCTTTTGTGCCATGAGCACTGCTACATCTCTAGCATGATACCTAGGTCTAGTCATCGCTTTGTAGCTATCATCATGCTCTTCATCTACTATGATGAGTCCAAGGTTCTCCAATGACACAAACAGTGCAGACCTAGCTCCTGCTACTATACGAACCTCACCACTCTCTATTGCCTTCAGTATAGACTCTTTCTTCTTTTTGGTCAGTTTAGAGTGCCACATAGCTACTCTATCGCCAAAATACACCTTAAGTCTCTTTTCCATCTGAGGAGTGAGAGAAATCTCAGGCATGAGGAATATAGAGCTTTTACCCTCCTCTAACATCTTTACCATGAGAGAGATAAATATCTCTGTCTTACCAGAGCCCGTGACTCCAAATAGTAGTGATTTATCTTGTTTTAGGATAGATTGGTAGGCTTGTTGTTGCGATGATGTCAATGTAGGTCGGGGTATCCTCTCCCCGACATTTTTATCTTCTATATTTGAAAGTTCCTTGTGCAAATCATTCTTCGGAAGTGGAGACTTTAGTCCCACCTTTACTTCTTTTTGCAAATTATCGTCGGGGAGAGGACACCCCGACCTACAGTATGGTAAAAACAGAGATATAGCTTCAGAAAAAGAGGAAAAATAATACTCAGAGATAAATTTTGCTATCTCCATCTGTGTAGAAGTATAATACTTATCAGATACAGATACTATCTTTGCTGTATCAAATTCAGGTTTGTCTACTTCTGAGATAATTATGGCTTGTTTTGTTGTCGTTTTTAGGGGTACGATGATGATTGTACCTGTAGTTAATATTTGATTAGTGTAGTAGGTCAAGTTTGGAGCACTTGATTTTAAGAGAGCTATTTTATAATAGTATATTTTATTTTTATTCAAAGAGTACCTATAATCAATTTTATCTACACAATCTTTAAATCATGAGATAAAATTGATAAATTTATTTCAAAAGCTTAGCACAATCAGTAGCATCATTATCACACTCTAATCTACTATTAATTAACTTAAACTTTGCATCACCAGAATCTGCAAAATAGTATGT
>DAOUPF010000420.1 GCA_030626265.1 Sulfurovum sp. | reverse complement strand
TCAGCTCTAGTCCCTCTTTGAACTTACTTATGGTATCCTCAGCACTCTCTGTATCTGCCTGCGCTATGGAGTTTAGAGCACTAACAAATGAATCTAGTACACCCAGCATATCATGAGCAAATGACTCATTAGAGTATGCTACTGCTGTGGCTTTTTCTCTCTCTAGTCTCTTTTTACTATTTTCAAAATCAGCATGGACTCTGAGATATTCATCTTTATACTTTTGTACCTCAAACTCAGCTAGAGTTAGATCATCTTGAAGCTTCTGCTCCAAAGTTCTCTCATCCTCTACCTCTACATTCTCTTCATCACTTTCTACTTGTGACTCTTCTATAATCTCTTCCAATATCTCTTCACTAGTCTCTTTATCACTCATATTTGACTCCTTTTTAGTACTATATAGTTATATTATACTATATTGAGTCACTTCTTGTCAAGTATAAGTTGAGTCAAGTTGTATCAAGTATGATTTTGAGCTAATAAATAGGATAAAACTTCTTCCTCATCTCCTCTAAAAACTACTCTACTAGAAGACTGCTCTATTTGATAATCATATGAAGGGTCATAGTATTCAACCAAGAGATACTCTATCCACTCTTTGTGAGCCTCCAATGAGCCACTAGTAAGCTGTTGATGAACTGCATTTTGAAATATATCGTAGACCCTCTTATGTCTTAACCCACCAAGTCGCTTTTTTATACGTCCCAGAGAAGACTCTATATCACACTTCCACTCATCTATATAGTCATCACTACTTACTGCTCTATACTCATTTTGTGCAGATAGTACATACTCTTCAAATGTCACTTCTACTCTCTGCTTCATTGTAGTTTCCAGTATAACAAGAGGAGCAGATGCCAGATAGTCTGCAAATGAATCAGAGAGGTAGTTTCTACCTATATTTTTGCCTTCATCTTCAAATACTAGATGAGAAAACCCTAAATCTAGCTTCTGTATCAAATCATAAGCTAGAGAGTTTTCAAAGTTTATCTGCGTAGGTTGGGGGCTAATATGTCTACCAAAAGAGGAGCCTCTATGGTTTGCCAATGCTTCAAGATCTATGGAGTTTTGTAGCTCTTGTAGTAGTATAGTCTTACCAGAACCAGTTCTACCACCTAAGACTATGGGTTTGAAATGTCGAGGTGACTCTTCTATATAGTCTATAAGATATCGTCTGAAAGCTTTATATCCACCATCTAATCGTACTATATATTTACTTGCATCATACAACCAGCCTTGGGATATCTGTGAACGGCTACCACCTCTAAAGCAGTAGAGCATCGCTGCTGAGTTGTTATCTATAAAATCAAGCCAAGCCTTTACTCTACTCTCTTTTCTACTACCACTCACTAGTTCATATCCCAAATCTAGAGCTTTTTCTTCACCCTTTTGCTTGTAACAGATACCGACTATATGTCGCTCTTCATCACTCATGAGAGGTAGATTTATAGCGTGAGGAAAGGAACCTTTGTCAAACTCTATAGGAGAGCGTACATCAATCAATGCTGTTGAGTTTAGTATGATAGATTTAAAATTGCTATATGAAGGAAAAGTTTTATGCATTTAGTACTACTTTTAAGTAAATGAGAGCTTCTATAATAGGTTCCCAAATGTTAATTGTAAGAGAGG
>DAOUPF010000365.1 GCA_030626265.1 Sulfurovum sp. | reverse complement strand
TTTGTTTATAGTCACTTGTTAAACAATTGATTGATTTAAATTTTATATACTTGTAGTCACATTTGAGGTATAAGCTCAGGAAAGATATATGATGCAAAATGAGCATTGAACTTAAGTCTTATAGCACTTTTTGGTGTATCAGATTCAATATAATCTAGCTCTATTAGCTCTTTTATCAAATTCCTTGCTGTTCTCTCTTTTTTATATATTATATCTCCCACTTTTCCTCTAGCTACTTCACCAACAACAAGTAGCTCTTTAAAGAGTAACTCGGAATATTTAGGTAAAGGTTTGTTTCCGATTATTCCCTCTTGTGAAAGACGTACATAGGTTTCTATCTTAGAGTGCAGAGTATTCATTTTTAGACTTTGACTCATGAAATCTACTTGATCCAATGCTATCTCTAACATAAATTTGATATATGCTTTAAATCCACGACTTGATAAGGCACCTCTTCCATCTAAATCTCCTTGTCGTTCCATATCTGCAATGGCTAGGTACTTTTTATAGTCTTGGGAGTGACGAGAAAGTCCACGAGAGATATTCCATAAACCATAACCTTTCAGATCGATACTAGCAAAAATACCATCAATTACAAGTCTTGCTGTTCTACCATTGCCATCTAAGAAAGGGTGTATCCACATAAGTCTATGATGTGAAGCAAGCGCATAGATAACTTTCTTTGCTTGTGTTGCATAGTCTGGAAGGTTATAAAGTAATTCATACTTACTAAATAGACTAGGGAGTTCACTAACCTCTGGAGCGATATGTTGTCCTACCTTTACATCTCTTTCTCTTAATTTCCCAGGTATCATTTCTATGGTAGTTTGGTTTTGCCTATCTGTTATCTTCAAAAATGGTGACATATCAACATGAGAATATAGCTGATGATGTGCATCTAAAATAAATGCTTTACTAAAAGCTGTTTTATCATTTTTATCAAAATAAGATTCAACATATTTTTGTACTTCTATATGTACCAAAGAGAGTTGTTGGAGCTGTTTCTCTTTTGAGTTTTCAGAAAATTCTTTTCTTGTAGCCTTATCTATATCTATTGGATGTGTTCCCTCTGATTCAATTTGATTAGAGTAATAGCTATTGACTTTTCTTAGTAACTCTCTAACTCCATAAAGTACTTGAGGAGAATGCGAACCCACAAGCTCTGCACTTTTGATACAAAGCTTTTCTGCTATGGCTAACAATTCTGAATCTATATTACCATTGTTATCATATGGCAAGAGAGGTGTGAAGTCCAAAATAGCTCCCTTTTATAGTATTATACCATAATAAGTGCCGATATATTTGCCGACCATAATATACATATATCTACCTATTTTTAGCTATATGTATTTTATCACACTTAAATATAGTATTTTATTTGCCGATATATTTTATAATAGTAGATGACAAGAAAAGGTGTCAGGTGATGCTAATGTCATAGTCTTTTCTCCTCCCTATACTTCTCTAAATAGTTGCCTGATTTAATCCTAATACTTTGGCAATCATATACTAAAAATAGCCTTGATTGGAGCTATCACAACAACCCCCACTCCCTAACAAACTCATCATCATAATCTATCAATCCTCTCTCTTTGAGGTCTTCTAGTACCGACTGGGTGCAAAGTGTATCTCCTGGCCACTCTCTGTCATATCCATCATGCTCATTTTTGTTGGTACCATCTATGGCAAGGAATGGCTCTAGGATGATGTCTCTCTGGGCATCTATGTTGTTGACTACTCTCCATATGAGCATATATGGGTTCTCCAAGTCATTTATCTCTGCATCTACTATAATCAACAATTTGATATATGGTGATAGTTTGTGTAGTTTTGATATTAGGTATTTTTGTGACTGTTGCTTATCTACTGTGATGATACATATAGGAGTTTTGGTATGTATCATATACTGCTTTAGTCCGATGACTCTATCATCTATCTTTTGTATCATCTCTAGCAGGTCTGCATCCTCTTGAAATAACTCCAATCCATCATCTAGCTCATCTCCTGTAGCATCTATGCCTAGCTTGCCACCTACTAACTGCTCTGGTGAGGAGTGGTCTAG
>DAOUPF010000136.1 GCA_030626265.1 Sulfurovum sp. | reverse complement strand
CTGTACCCTCACATATGACAGCATTGGTAGTAGTCTGATATAGTCTTCCATATCCACCAGTTGCTATACATGTACCTTTGGATACATAAGCAGATATCTCACCTGTGATCAAGTCACGAACTACTGCACCATAACATTTCTCATTTTCATGTATGAGAGAGAGTACCTCTTGGCGGTCTCTTATGTCTACTTTGTGCTTCATAGCTTCATTGGCAACACCAAATAGCATAGTATGACCAGTAGCATCTGCAGTGTAACAAGTACGCCACTTCTTGGTTCCTCCAAAGTCTCTAGAGGTAATAAGCCCATGTGCTTCATCATCTTCTACTATGGTAGTTCTCTCAGTATTTATGACTGCCATATGAGGGCCTTTGCGTACTCGTGTCCATGGTACACCCCAGTTGGATAGCTCTCTGATAGCTTTTGGTGCAGTGTTCACAAACATTCTAGCTACATCTTGGTCACATCCCCAGTCACTTCCTTTTACTGTATCTATGAAGTGTACATCTTCGTTGTCACCTTGACTCATCTTGGCATTACCAACACTTGCTTGCATACCACCTTGGGCTGCTGCTGAGTGTGAACGCTTGACAGGTACTAGTGAGAGTACTATAGTACTAAGCCCTCGTGTTTGAGTAGCAACCGCTGCCCGAAGCCCTGCCAATCCACCACCTATAACTAAGGCATCACAATATATTATTTTCATGATAACACTCCTTTGTAGTCATAGACATATGTTTGACTGATACTTGTAGTTGGCTGATACTTCTCACCATAGTTTGCCTTGTGTTCTATTCCTATCTTGATATATGCTGCAAGAGATGCAAAGCCCAAAATCAAAAAGAATGCAGTGATAACCCACTTGGCTTTTTTGAGTTTTACTCTTGTAGCTTTGGCATCTTTTCCATCAAACCAACCCCATTTGACTGAGAGTCTGTATAGCCCTATAGAGCCATGAAGTTCAACAGCTAGTAGTAGTAGTATATAAAGTGGCCACATCCAGTCACTCACTATCCTATCTGCTGATGCATATGGTCCTATCTTGTCAGGATTTGTCATCAATATATATAGATGTACAGAACCCAAGAAGAACATAGCAAAACCTGTAAATGCTTGTATAAACCAGAGTTTAGTATC
This sequence comes from Sulfurovum sp., assembly GCA_030626265.1. Lineage (GTDB taxonomy): Bacteria > Campylobacterota > Campylobacteria > Campylobacterales > Sulfurovaceae > JAAXPZ01. The sequence continues at coordinate 3,779 of DAOUPF010000136.1, read as the reverse complement.
ATCATGGTTTAGTGCTACTGTATGGACTTTGAGTACTTTGTACTGCTTGTAAGTAGTAGGAAACTTACGCAGAGCTAGCATAGCATGTATTATAAATATAGTAAAGACAAATGCTACAGCAATAGTAACAATAATAGGTTTTGGCTGTTCAAAGAGAAAGCTTCCTTCAAACATCTTTGTAACCGTATACATAAAGTCTTTACTGATAAGAATCGTAGAGACAAAAAGCATATGCCCCCACATAAATAATCCTAAGAAAAGTCCTGTAGCACTCTGGTAGTAATCCAGTTTTGCAGGCATTTTACTCTTCTTTCCTTCTTCCGTCACACCCAAATAACCTTCGATAAGGCCGCTCATGAGTATCCTTTGTATAATTTTTTCAACAACCATAAATAAAAGGTATAAGTGTTGTGTAAATCAATTATAGTGCTATTTGTCTTGAATAAATCTTATTTTTGATAAATTTTATCAAATAAATTTAAGTATAAAATAGGTTGTATACATAGTTCAATTTAAGTGTATAAGAGTGAGATTAGAGGGCATATATTGGGATATATGCCTTATTTGGTATTACTCTGTCATGAGTTTATAAATCTCAGTAGTTGTTAGGTTTGAGTCATTTGAGATATGTCTGATTTTGCTTTCCTCATCTATATCCTTTATGCCTTTTTCTTTGAGGACTTTGATGGCTCTCTCTAGGTTGATATTCCCCATATCACTAAGCTCTTGAAGAGTTTTTCTACCCAATTGTTCTGGTGGAGGTTTGATGGCTATAGTTATAGTATTGGTACTATTACTTTCATTAGTATCATTATGGTCAGCTTGGAGTGAAGATTTCTCTCCCCAAGAGTCTTTGATACTCTCCCCAAAATCCAAGAAGCCCTTGAATGGTTGAACTCCCCAGATAGTGCCTAATACAAATGCCATATTGATGAAAAATGCAATCAAAAACTCTTTTTTAGTAAAAGATATTTTCTTTTGCTTGTTTCTCATATAGCTTAAAATTGGTTTCCAATTATAATAGATATGAAGTATGGCAAAAAGCAGAACAGTTATCATAGAGGTAGTGTGTAGCTCTTCATATTGAGTCTTGTCAAGCCCCAAGAAGTGCCAATCAAGCCACTTAGATATCCTCCCATGAGGTGATATATACAATATCACACCAGTATAACCCATAATCAAAAATGAAAGCCCTAGACTAAGCGATGTTATCTTTTTCATCTCTTCCCCTTTTATATCATATATTTGATTATATCAATATAGTATCAAGCCAATGTCAATTTATATTTGTATAAACTGCCTGTACATCTTCGTCATCTTCTAATTTATCGATGAGGACATCTATCTCTTCTATCTGCTTGTCATTTAAATCTATGGGAGCATTGGCTATATACTCTAGTGTGGCTTTTTTGACCTCTATACTCATATCTTCTAGTGCCTTACTTAACTCTCCAAAAGAGGTAAACTCTCCATATACTCTCACGATATTGATGTCATCACCAGTCTCACTAGGTTCTACATCCTCTTCTATCTCTTCTAGTCCAAAGTCAATGAGTTCTAACTCTAACTCTTCTATATCCATATCTTCAGTCTTTTCAAATAGAAAAATACATTTTCTTGTGAACATAAAGTTCAGTGAGCCAGAGGTGAGCATCTCTCCACCATTTCGTACTAGTGTTGCTTTGACATTGGCAACAGTTCTTGTGCTGTTGTCTGTGGCACACTCGACTATCATCTGTACCCCATGACTAGCCTTGACATCATAAGTGATCTCTTTGATGTCAGCAGCATCTTTGGCAGAGGCTCTTTTGATAGCTGCTTCGATGTTGTCTTTTGGCATATTTTGTGCTTTAGCATTGATGATAGCGGTACGGAGCTTTGGATTCATCTCGGGGTCTTGCCCACCATCTTTGGCTGCCATAGTAATGATTTTGCCTAGTTTTGGGAAAACTCTTGACATTGTTCCCCATCTTTTCATTTTTGCCGCTTTACGATATTCGAACGCTCTACCCATAAGTATATTCCTTCAGATTAGTTAGTATTCTATTGATTGAATTATACTCTATTGGACTTATTTTTTGGTATAATCTTTTCAACTTTAAACAGCAAGGCTAAAAAAATGACTGAAGTAGATGCAGAGCTCATAGAGCATATGTCCAATCCTAAAAATTATGGAACTATTGATGGTGCTGATGCCATAGGTATCGGAGAGAATCCTGAAAATGGTGAAAAAGTGATTATTCACCTTCGTGTTACAGAACAAGATGGTGAGTCATTTATAGATGATATCAAATTTCAGGCTATGGGTTGCATGACTACAGTAGTAGCAGGTTCAGTCATTACTCAGGAGGCAAAAGGTATAACCTTTTCTATAGGTGAACAACTCATCGCTGTGACTTTGAGTATGTTGGAGAATGTGCCATCAGAAGAGGCGGCTTGTTCTGAGATGGTAGCACTATCTCTCAAAGCAGCTATGGATACATATACACACAAGCAGAGTGACCCAGACTTTGGTACAGTCACTTACAAGATAGAGAATAGCTGCGTAGTAGAACCATCAGTTGAAAACAGGGAGCAGAAATGAAAAACTTATTGATAAAAACACATGAGTTATGGCTAGAGACTTTAATGGCTGGATTTATGAGCCGTACGGATAGTAGACAAAAGTTATATGACTTTTCCAATATTATCTTTAGACATTTTACATGGATAGAGAGAGGAATGATTAATAGTGGAGAGAGTTATGACTATGACAGAGACAGTATACCTATAAAAGTAGAAAATCTTAACTCTATTTTGATAAATATCAATACTCGTATGTCTGAGCTTGACCTCCAATTAGTTGCTTGTCCTGATAAAAGCTTAGCACAACGAATCTCTAGTGATATCAAATATATGCAAAAAGTTATATCTGGTATGAAAGATGAGCCTGTGACATCATTTGATACCTCTCGTAAACTTGATGGAATCAGCCTAACACCAGAGGCAACGGATGCATTAACACTATTTTTATTTGAAGAGAGTTACAAAGAGTATGAGCTTATATTGATATACAACTATTTACAAGCACATAGTGATGATGCATTTATCAATCGTATATATCAGATCATGATAGATGAGAGCAACTTTCACCTACGAAGCTTTGGTCAGATGATGAGTGAGATGGGTATACTAGGTGTGCCACGAGTGATACATAGAAGCTTGTACCAAGTAGAGAGTGTAGAGCAGTTCTTGCGTGATGGCATAGATGAAGAGATAGCTGCCAAAGAGATGTGCAAGGAGCTATCAGATGCAGTTGTAAAAGATAGCAAAGAGTTAGCACACTTCTTTGACTTTATCAACTTCCAAGAGGATTATCATATCACTCTCATGAGAGAAGCACTAGAACACTATGAAAAGGCAAAATTAGATGGCTAGGCACTACACCTCCTTTATATCAAATATATTTGGCAAGTTTGCTAGTAGAGAGTTCTCTCCCAAAGTACAGAGCTTTATCAATAAAGGTTATGTCAAGATGGTAGGATTGGATATGAGTGCTTTTGATGCACCAGATAACTATCCTTCCCTCAATGCACTCTTTACTCGAGCATTTGTAGAGGAGCCGTCATTTGATGAGCCACTTTCGGCTATACTATCTCCATGTGATGCTAGAGTCAGTGATAGTGGTACTATAGTAGATGGTCAAGCATACCAGATAAAGGGTATGGAGTATGACACAGCAGCTTTGCTAGGTGCTAGGTATGCTAGTGATATAGCTCTGCTAGAGGGTGGAGAGTATG
>DAOUPF010000160.1 GCA_030626265.1 Sulfurovum sp. | reverse complement strand
AGATACATATCCTCATTGGTAAAATCTGAAAATGTTATATGTTGTGGTTGAATACCCAAAGCCTCTAAGTAAGTCCTCAAAAATGGTGCTACACTATAGACATTTAGTACTTTTGGTATAGCAATTTTTATCCCTGTTCTATACTCTCTACTCTTCTCAGAGCTAGGTTCAAATGCTCTACTGACTTCCTTTCTTATCGTAGGACCCCAGCCACCTAGAGTGATTTTTACACTCTGCTCTGTCACTATATCACTCTCATTAGGAGTATCATCATGACTATATCCAGTTTTAAATAGCTCTATTGCTTCATTATGTACTAGATTTGGAATATTTTCATTGAGGTCTTTACGTGCATTTTTGAGGATGCCTAGCTCCTCTGGTGACTCTACTGTACCACTCTCACAAGCAAATCCTGCTATATAGCGTACAGTATCAGATGATGGTGTCTTGCTATCTATAAAAGTACGAGAGCAGTTCATAGAGCAGAAGTGACATCTAGTCTCCTCGTCTGTTCGTGAGGTAAAGGTAAGCTGAAGTGCCTCCTCCATCCCTACAAATGAACCATAACCTCTCCTCTCTACTTCATCCTTTGCCTCCAGAGCTGCACCCAACGCACCTGCTTCACCACAGTGAGGATGAACATCTACTTTTACATTAGGAACTCTGCTTTTGATATAGTCTATTTGTGCTTTGAGAGCCGCTTGGTTGTACTGAGTGCCACCTTGTAGGACAAAGTGATTGCCAAAGGCAGCTAGATTGGGGGCTTGTACTACATACTGCCAGACATTTTTGGGCAATACTTTGGAGATACCAGCAAACAGCTCCTCTTTGGTATAGCCCTCTTTTTGAAAATTGACTCTATCAGTGTCCAAAAATACTGCACAGCCATAGTTAAACCTAGGTGCTTGTGTAGCTCCAAATGCCACATCAGCAAACTCCTCGACTCTTACACCAAACTGTTTTGCCATACTTTGGAGTAGCATACCATTTCCTGCTGAGCATTGATTGGAGAGGCGGAAGTTTTTCATCATACCATTCTCTAAGAACAGTACTTTGATATCTTGACCTCCTATATCACATATAACATTGATACTATCACCAAATATCCTCTGTGCACTCTTCATATGAGCTATAGTCTCTATGATGTTGGAGTCCGCTTTTAGTGCTCCTTCTAGTACATCAGCAGCATACCCTGTAACTCCCAATCCTTTGATATCATAGTATCTATAAGGGTCTTGTGCTTTGATTTTCTCTAGTAGCTCTACTGTGTCCTTGATAGGGTTACCTTGTGATAGCTGATAAACTTTGAGCAATAGCTCTCCATTCTCATCTACTAGCACTGCTTTAGAGCTAGTAGAGCCTCCATCTATCCCCATATAGCACAGAGTCTTCTCTCTAAGTATAGGTGGCATAAAAGTAGGTATATCATACTCAATTTTGAATCTCTCTAGCTCATCTGTACTCTCAATCAGTGGAGTATCACTATGACCTATATTCTTAGAGCTTCCAGAGTCCACTAGAGTTTTGAGCTGTATGAGTCCAGAGAACTCTTTGTCATGAGTAGCCTCACCCTCACCAAATATAACAGCCCCCAATGCAGCATAATACTGGGCATTGTCAGGAACCAAGATAAGCTCTTCTAGATTATCTCTATCATACTCTACCTCTCTCTCATCCCAAAGCTCAGATATACGCATCCTCCAGCACTCTTGGAGAAATGGCAGATATGCATTTGGCCCACCTAAGAGCAAGACTTTTGGCATGAGTGTATTGCCCCGTGTAAGTACTGTCAGGTTCTGCATCACTATGGCATCTGCAAGTGAGTTCATGATTTCACGTGATGGTACAGAGGTTTTGATGAGATTTACTATATCTGTCTCTGCAAATACACCACATTTGGCAGCCACATGATGTAGCTTATCGGTATCAAATGTGAGTTTTTGTATCTCCTCAAAATCTAACCCCACTTTCATAGAGCACTTCTCTATAGTAGCTCCTGTACCAGAGGCACACTTGTCATTCATAGAAGTCAGAACTGATTTCTTGCCTGTCTCATTGGCTTTGAAGTGTATGATTTTGGCATCTTGACCACCAAGCTCTACTACTGCATTGACATCAGGATGCAGATGCTCTACTGCTAAGACAACTGCATTGACCTCTTGGACAAATCTAGCATTGAGTGTAGGTGCTATACGACTAGCTCCAGAGCCTGTGATATATACTCTGTCTATATTCTCATAAGCATCTCTATAGTTTTTAGAAAGGTTAACTAGAAGTTGTAAAATTGTTTCTGCTTGTCTAGTATCGTGAGCCGTATAGTCTTTGGCAATGATATCAAACTCTCTGTCACACAGTACATACTTGACTGTGGTAGAGCCTATATCAATACCTAGAGAGTAGGAGACCATCTCTTGTCTTTGTCACTACTATAAAATGCCCAGATGATCCACACAAGACCCAAGATAACAAATGGAACACTAAGCATCTTCCCTGTAGTAAAAGGTATATCAGTTGTATATGCTGCTTGTCTTGTCTTTGTAAATTCGAGTAGAAATCGTGCCGTAAAGAGAGCAAAGAAGAATGCTCCCGTGAGTATCTTGGTAGCAAACTCTGGAGTAGCCTTGCGATATATCATCACCAATAAACCCAAGATTACAAAATAGGACAGTGCCTCATATAGCTGCACAGGATGACGAGGTATCAAATCTATACGTTCAAATACAATAGCCCACGGCAACTCTGATGGAAGTCCCAATATCTCAGAGTTAAACAGGTTTCCAATACGAACAAAAGCCGCTGTAAGCATCCCAGGCATTGCTACTCTAGAGATAAGCCAAAAGTAAGACTCTCCATGCTTTTTGGCAAAAAAGTACAGTGCTATCAGAACCCCTATCATACCACCATGACTAGCCAATCCACCTTTCCACACATATAGCATCTCTAGTGGATGACTCAGATAATAATCAGGCTCATAAAACAAACAGTGTGCTAGTCTAGCACACAAAACTGCTCCTATAATGATATATATCAGAAAGTTTTCTAGAATACTCTCATCTTTGCCTTCTCTTCGATATACCCACTGCAAAATCCACAACCCTAGAAAAAACGACCCAACAAAAAGAACCCCATACCAACGCAACTGTATTGATCCAAATTCAAATATATTGGGATTAATATTCCATACAAAATGTTCCATAAATTACCTTGCGTTTTAATTAGGAGGATTATACTCTAAATTATTAAATATATTAACTTAGTTCAGATTTTATTGTATTTAATACCTCTTTATACTTTTTTATCTCTTTTCTAATTTCTATACACTTTTCTTCTGTAAAAGGTATATCATCAATTACTTTACACTTATTACCTTGCCCATCATTTCCATCACACTCTTCAATATGAGCAAATTTATTTCTTGTACTTAAAATATTACTTCTATATTCTATTTCATTAAATTTATCATTTATTTTTTTTATGGCTATTGCTTTTTTATCACTATCTACATACAAATCATTTATAATATCTTCAATACTTGACTCAAGATATTTCTCTACTTTTTTCGTATTATCAGCATAAGATTTTTTAAGTTTTTTAATAATATACTGTTCCATGACTCTATCTTGTTTATGATTAGCATATTTAGTTAATATATTCTCTTTAATCCTATCAAGTTCTGCTACTTCCGACATAATTAATCCTCTAAGATTATTTACGTCCTGAACTTTTTTAATAGTTACATTAATTATTCCTAATACATCATCTTCAAAATCGTCATATTCACGACTCGTAATATATACTCCATTTAATTTATCATCAAATATTTGTTGTCTAGCTTCATTTGGTACACCAGAATAAAAAACAATCTCTGTATATATCGAATGTTTTTCTCTAATCTCTTGAACAATTTTATTTCCATTTTGTCCATTTTTTAATTTATAATCTAATATAAATAAATCATAACTATCCAAATCTAAATTAGCCTCTTCAAATGACTGAAAGTCTTGTAGTATTTCAATTTGTGGTTCAAATCCAAGATTATCTAAATACTCGTAAATATCATCTTGATGATTTTTATAAATACTATCATCATTATCTATCCATAATATTTTGTATACCAATTTCATCTCTTCCCCCTATTTTGATTGTATTACTAATTTAAAACCATTTTTAAACTCTTCATCAATAGATATATCAAAACCATATTTATTTAATATTTGTTTAACATGATACAAACCTAATCCCGACCCATTAGTAGTTGTAACACCTTGAGAGAAAACTTCAAAAGCACTGCCAATATTTTTATTTAAACCTTTTCCATTATCATAAAACTCTATCTTTAATTTGTCATTTACTAATGATAAATCAATATTAATAGAAACTTTTTTTGGTTTATTAACTTTTTTCGCATTTTGTATTAAATTATCTAATACAATAGTAAATTCAAATGGACTAAAAAGTGTT
>DAOUPF010000488.1 GCA_030626265.1 Sulfurovum sp. | reverse complement strand
TCCGTGATGATAACTTTGCCAAAGTTGCTGCTTCTGTGTTTCCTATGCTGGGAATTTTGGGTACTTTTATCGCTATTGCACTCTCTATGCCTGACTTTACAGTCTCTAGCAGTGAGAAGCTAGACCAAGAGATATCCCTTCTATTATCAGGTATCGGTACAGCATTTTATGCCTCTATATATGGTATAGCATTATCTCTATGGTGGACATTTTTTGAGAGAAGAGGGTTGGCTGGTATTGAGAAGAGCAGTCAGGCACTAGAAGAGATATATGACAGTCGTATCTGGAAAAAGAGTGAGCTCATCAAGCATGAGCATATGCAAACAGAGCTAAAAGATCAAAAAATCATACAGACACTCCAAGAGACATTTAGTCTAGATTTCATAAAAGATTTGAATAATCAATATCTAAGAAACTTCAAAACTATCATAGATGATACAACCAATAGTTTTGAGAGGTTGACCACTCATATGGAGAGTGTCTCAAGAGATCTACGAAAAACTGTTGAGAAGATAGATGAGAGAAAAGAGAGTGTAGAGGCTGTAGAGCTTATGAAGAATGACATAGCAGGATTTGCTCAGAGTGTCGAGAGTCTCAATGAGGGATTAGGACGCTTTGATGGTACAGTAGAGCATACTTTTGAGAAGATTGATGGTGAGTTAGCAGGTGCTGTTGGTAAGCTAGGTGAGATGGCAGAGATAATCATAACTCAAAATAGAGAGCTTAGCAAAAGCATATCTGATATCAATAATAAAGATTCATAATGTTTCGGCGTAGAAGCGAAAGCAGCGATAGTAACTTTTGGATGTCGTATGCTGACTTGATGGCAGGGCTACTTTTTGTATTTATACTACTCATTGGTGCTATAGTCTCCAAATCCATGATACTTCGTGAAGACTTGCACAAAAAAGAGGATAGACTAGAGAGAGCAGAGTCATCTCTAGCACAGAAAAAAGAGAGACTGAATCTTACACAAGACAAGCTCAAAGAGCTAACAAGTGAATTAAATAACAGAGAGTCAATCCT
>DAOUPF010000072.1 GCA_030626265.1 Sulfurovum sp. | reverse complement strand
TCACTTTGTCCTTAGTGATGTATTTACGATTTAAATTTATAGCTTTTCTGATGGTTTTGTGCAATCATATTTATCTCATTTTATGATATACTACTCCAAATGATAAACTCTGAATAAACACTTATTAGTTAAACTATTAAAAAATTGAGAGGTAAAAAATGCAAGCATATAAAGTACTACTTTTAGAAGATGATTTGCATTTACGAGATACTGTAGAAGAGGCATTGGTAGATGAAGGGTTTTTTGTAACATCTACTGATAGCTCTGATACAGTTATAGACCTATCATATGATAATAAGTTTGATATATATCTTTTTGATGTCAATGTCATAGGGATGGATGGTTTTGAACTCTTAAAAGCACTACGAGAGGCAGGAGATGAGACTCCTACAATATTTCTCACCTCTAAGCGTAATTCACAAGATGTAGTAGATGGGTTTGAAGTAGGGGCGAGTGACTATCTGAAAAAGCCATTTGATATAGATGAGTTGCTAGCTCGTATGATGAGGTTTTTGCAGAGTAAAAAGAGGTATGTCATCTCAGATAGTATAGTATATATGCCTGATAGCTATGAGCTAATCAACAATGAAGAGAAGATTATACTCAAGCAAAAAGAGGCACAGATACTAGAATATTTCTTAGAACATAGTGGCAAAATCATCCCCAAGGAACAGGTGATAGAGGATGTATATGAGGGTGAGTATATCACAGATTCTACATTTAGAGGATATATTAACAAAATCAAGAATGCTGTAGGTAAAGGGTATTTACGTAATATTCGCGGGAGAGGGTATATCTTTGAAGCAGTATGAGAAGAATGCATTTGTACGATTTTTCATACTCTTTTTAGGGGCATTTATTTTGATGTTTGCTACGATATCCGTACTCTATTATATGCAAGAGCATACACGCCTTGGTAAAGAAGCTGCACTTACCACTCAGCTGGAGTATATAGAGTGTATGAGTCTTGGGTTTGATACAGACTGCAACAAAAATAAAATAGTCAAGCCAGATATGCAGTCTGTGTATGATAGTATATTATATGCATTTGGGATTTTGATGGTGATGTTTATACCTATTAGTCTATTCTTATCTCTGTTTTCTATACGACCTGTACGGCAGGCATCTACAATGATAGACAACTTCATAGCCAATATAGTCCATGATATAAATACACCTGTAAGTACTATACTCCTCAATACAAAATCTCTCATAAAAAACCCTAAGAATCCAGATAAAAAGCTTACTCGTATATTGGCTTCCTCCAAACAGCTAGGTGACATGCAACATGATCTTCTAGCTCTTGCTGATGAAAAGAGTGAGATAGAGATAGATGAGGTGGATCTAGCAGAAATAACTGAAGAGATCATAGAGGATTTTAGACTCAAACACAGCTCTCAACCTTTTGTATATGAGCTTCAAGAGCAGATGGTATATCTAAACTCCATAGATCTTAGCCGTATCATACAAAACCTAATCTCAAATGCTATCAAATATAACCAAAATAGTAATCCTATAAAATTATATATAAAAGATGCATTATTAGTCATAGAAGATAATGGCAAAGGGATGAATCATCCTGAAAAGGTTTTTGAGAAGAATTATAGAGAAGACTACTCTATACAGGGTAATGGCTTGGGGCTTGCTTCAGTTTTGGCTATGCTTGATAGAAACCATATAGGCATAGAAGTCTCTAGTGTATTGGGCAAAGGTACTATAATCTCACTAAACTTTAAAGAATGTATAAAAGATATGAAAAGAAAAGAAGGACATTAAGTATGAAAAAAATATATATCTTGCTGATTATTACTATAGCTCTTATGGCTTCTCCTATGCCAGAAGATAAAGCACTGTCTCTATTTGCTAGTATAAAAAAGAGTGAATACAATTGGGTACTTGACAAGTGGGAAAAAGAGATGAAGATAAAAACACGCAGTCGCTCTTCTTCTCGAAAGTCTCTGCAAAACTATGTAGATAAAAGCCATACTAATGAGAAGTTACAAGTATTAACAAATAGTAGAAGTAAAGTACAATAATGCAAATAAGAAGTATAAGATATCTTAGTTTACCGATACTTATCACATTATTCTCTTTTGCCAAAGACAATAGTATCTCTACCAACTATACTTCGTTTAAATATAGAGGAAATGATACTAGCAGTGCTCTTTCAATTTACCTTAGAGCTGAAGATAAATACTCTTTATTTGCAGGTGATATAGATTTAAGAGCAGGGGTCACAGCTCTAGGTATATCTAAAGATGATGATATCAATTTTTTTGATACAATAGAGAAGAATAGAGCTATAGTACATAGCCTCTCTATAGATTATTATCCTACTGCAGATACTTTGATAAGTGTAGGAAGAGAATCCTTAGATATCAACCTTTTAATGGGTAGTTTTGATGGAGTCATGGTAGTAGGTGATGTTGATAACTTTTCTGCCAAAGCCTTTTATTTTAATCGTTACAGTGTGCTGTATCCTACCTACTATGTCAATACAAAACTGGATGACCTTTATGGAGTGAATCTATATTTTACTAAAGGTATGTTTGAGACAGAGGCTACTTTTTTTACATATGATGATCATGATGTCAGTAACATATATATGTCACTACAGAGTGATGATTTTATCTTAGGTATAGAACATCTGAACTTTAGCTCCACTTCTCTGGCAGATGAAAAAGCTTATAAGCTTCGCTTTGGATATCTATATGAAAGTTTTTATGCCGAAGTCGGATACTATGATGTATATGAGGGGTCACTGCGTAACATCTATGCATTGGGTGGTACAGAGTTTAAAATATTTGCTCTTCATGGATTCCTAGATGAGCTTGATGCTAAAAATATATATGCTGATATAAGTTACAAATATAAAAATATGCAGGCTAAATTGCATTTTGGTCATACTGAGTACAAAAGTGATTATGGTACTGAACAGATAGGAAAAGAGTTTGGAGTGACATTTGCTACAAATTATGATAAGTTTGGGCTTGAGGCTACATATCTAACTCAAAAGAGTGATGAGATTGGTAGTATATCTAAGCGTACAAATTGGTTTCAATTACAATTAAAATATAGGTTTTAGAGATGAGAAAAATATTACTATTAGGTCTTGTTGTTGTTTTACTCTATGCAACTGTGAACCATAAGTTCTTGCTCGCTATGGCATATCTACATGATAGTGATTTACATAATGATGCTAAGGCTGTAACACTTCTAAAAGAGGCTGCAGAAAATGATAGAGATAGAAAATCAGCATTTCTTTTGGGATACTACTATAAAACAAAAAAATATAAGATAATGGACTATACTAAATCTCACAAATACTATTTGACTGCCGCAAATATGGGAGACAATGAGGCTAAAATGTTAGTAGCTTGGAATTTTTATAAAGGTTTAGGGTGTGAGAAGAGTGTCAATAAATCTAGAGATCTATTGACAGAGCTAGCTATAGGTGGCAATGACAAAGCTAAAGAGGTATTGAAATTTGTAATGAGAAATTAGTAAAAGGAACCTCTAATAATAAACCCCTTTTAATCTATTTTATTAAGATGCTCATCTAGCATCAACACGAGCAGTAGCTCCCCCTCTTTGTTTACAGCAAATTGTCCAAATTTGGCTGATTCATATTTTTTGGCATGACCTTCTTGGAAGAAGTAAGCATTTGTTGCTAGTTTAACTTTGCCATTGCGAACGCGATAGTGCATAAGAATCTCATTATTTGCTAGAGTTTTTCCACTGTATATGCTCTTGAATGTGCCTATACTCTGCTCATCTAGTTTCACGACTACATGACCATCAGATGTAGCTAGTATGCCATGACGCTGCCCTGTACTACTCTTCACCTGAGGGAGAGCTGCCCTAACTTTTTCGGCTAAGCTAAAGCGTAGTGCCATATAGTCGCCTTGCATCAGTGAACGGGGGTCGACTGGCATTAGGGAGAGGTTGACTCTGCGTCCCTCTGCTAAGTGTTTTTCTTTTTGGATAATAGACCAGTTGACCAAGCCTAATATTACTATCGTGGTAACGACCGCAACAACTCTATGCATTAGATCCCTCCTTTGGTGCTAAAAAAAAGAGTATCATCCAGCGAACCCCAAGTAGTGCCAGTCCAACGAGAAGCAATGTTTTAGATTTATTTAGCAGTGTCGTGTCGAGAAGGTAGTAATATGAGCTAATGTAAAATAGGAGTGATACTGTACCTAAACCCATGAGTAGACGATTTGATCCATAAAAGCCTAACAACAGAATCACTACACCAACAGTAATACCTGGTGCTTCCATAGAAACACCACAGAGTAGAAGAGTGCCGAATAGGACGAGGAGAGAAGTTTGCTCTAAAAGACCGTGACCATAACGACTCAACAATATCCAAACTACATAAAGTGCAACTGCACTGATGAGCACCTCACCGATCCAAGGTTCAATCAGCTGTATCCACTGATCTTGAAAAAGAATACTCTCTAGTGTTTTGTGACCAAACAGTGCCATTCCTTTGAGACCAATAAGAGCCAGTACTATACCGTAACCTATAGCTCTGATTTTCTTGATATGGTGTGGATAGTGAAACTCATTAATCCAGCACAGAGCAGCAAGAAACAGCATGGCAGCATGCGTAATATAAAACAGCCCTATGGTGGATAGTAGCATAGTGAGTGAAATTGTGGCAACAAATGAGGAGAATACACGATGAGAGAAATGTGACACAGCAGTGATTAGCACTATTTGTAACAGAAACATTGGTAGCCAGAAGATGGCTGCTCTAGCACTCAAATCATGTAGTGCATAGGCAAATAGTGCTTGACCTGCGAGGCTAATGGCTAAGCCCATATGTTCTGTAAAGTCATTTTTAGAATGGCGTAGTAGTAGAAAAGCACCTCCCATCATCACTCCACTGACAAATAAGGCGACACCACTCTGTTCAAAAACAAAGCTAAATGCCATCCCGATAAAACCCAGAAGAAATAGTGATGCTAACCAGCCAGAGAATGCTGATATCATTTTCACATACCATGGGGAGTCTATTGTTGTGTTAATCTCTTGTTTCATAAATGTAACTCTGCATGTATATTTTTTAACCAGATTGCTGCGGTGGAACCCATCCCTATGACCACAAGTGCCAAAAAGAAGAAACCAAGAGCATCATCCAAAATAAGTTTTCCTAAAAATGATACTACGATGGTGATGATGGACAAGCAGGATCCCGCCAGAATAAAAAGATCAATATTTCGTATACGGTAAACATAATAGATGACAGCCAGCCAGATCAACCAGATCAAACTAGCTATTTCATTGCCACCCTCATATGAAAGGAGGGCATCCATGATCAGCCATGTTATGGAAATCCCGCTCCATGTTGCGAGTAGCTGTATCGCCCAGCGTTCTGACAACCAGTCCCAACTTTCTGAGAAAAACTCCCATATTGCTAGTAGTGCTGTATTGAAAAGAAAAATCATCCACACTGCTGAATCTGACCCAAACCAGAAAATGCCCTGAAATATGTGAAAATATAGGATAATAGAGATATTGATGAGAGCGACCCATAGGATCCAGAGAGAAGCAAAGCGTCCGATGATTGCCCATGGCATCATGAGCAGTGCCCAGTTGAAAAAGAGTTGCCAAGGATCGGCACCAGTCTGATAAGTCTGACCAAACAGTGCCAGCAAAACTCCAAGACTAATCGTGGCAACCAGTAGCCATACTTTACTTGCCGTTGTATGCTCATAATACTTGCAATAGACCCCAATCGTTAAAATAATAATCCCTTCTACCATCCCAAACTTGGCAAATCGACCTAGCTCTTGCCAGTTATACGCGATAAAAAACATAAGGCTAAATGCCAAAGCCAATCCACCAAGCCACAGAGTGAGTTGATTGATGAAATATCGCCATTTGGTTTCATCAGGTATGATTCCTCGTGACCTAAGCATCTCATCAATCTTATCTTTAGGGGGTATGCCCTGTTCTATTTCATCGGTTATTTGTCTTCGTTCTCTAGTCATATTTAGAATCCTAGTTTCATTGTTTATAGTGTGAATATTATATCAAGAAATATATACTCAATCCTGAAACCTCCATCACAGTAAAATATGTAAACAATTCTTGATCCTAGGGAATCTTTGAACCCCAGAAGCAGGTAAAAACCCCACTACCTTAAGTATAAAAATAGAAAGGGATAAAGGGATAAATCAGTAAAAGACAATTACTATTTTCTAGCTTGTAACATCTTTTCTGCTCTCTCTTTTTTGAACTCCTCTATCCAGTGGTCATTGAAGCTTTTATTTAGTTTTACAAACTTCTCTAGAGGCTCGTATTTCTGTACTGTACCATAGAAAAGTCCTGCTGTGATGAGTAGTGCTATGCTCATCTCTTTTGTAAATACTACCATCTTTCTAGAACGATTTTTGAGGTAGGCTTTGATAGGCTTGATGTTGAGAAAGATGTGAAAAAGCCCAGCTAGGGTAAAGACCATCATGAAGATTATATGTAGTGCTTGCCATCTCATTTTGTCTAGTCCTAGCATCTCCCATTTGATCATCATAGATAGCCTACCAAATGGTGATATGAACTCTGCAACACCAGAGATAACCATGATGATAAATGAAAATAGAAGTAAGAATGATGTGATTTTTCTGAGCATTTTGTTTCCTGTTAGTATAATGTAAAAGCGTATTCTATAAAAAAGATTATTAAAAACCACCTTGATTGATAAGATTTACTTTGTAAATAATAT
>DAOUPF010000277.1 GCA_030626265.1 Sulfurovum sp. | reverse complement strand
TTACTGTCTCATACTCTTTGTCAAATATATTTTTAGCACTAATAGCTAGATTTAGGTTATCGTTAAATTTTGTGTTGTATGTTATATCTACAGTAGTGTAGCTTTTTAGTGTGACATCGCTTGCTGGCCATGTACTGTAGTCTATATCTCTTCTTTTGCCTACATAGTTGGCTGATATACCCACATGAGATTCTTCACCAAAAAAGTAGTCTAGATAGAAGGAGAGGCTATTTTCTGCTATTCTCTGTAGGTCTTTGCCACTGGCATCTTGGAAATCTAACATATGAGTGAGATTTGCTCCTATGAGAAATCCACTATCGCCAAATGCATACTCACTATTTATCTCTATACCTGTTACTTTGACTCCGTCGCCATTGTTAAAATAGTTGGTAGTAAATGTTGCAGGGTCGTATGAGGAGTCTATTTTGTCTTTTATTTTGTTGCTAAAATATGTTAAATTGAGATACTTTTTGTATCCAACAGACAGCTCATAGCCCTCTATGCTTTCTGGTTTTAGCATCTTGGCTGCATTGCCAAGCTGAAATAGACTAGGTGCTTTGTATCCAGTATATATATTTGCAGAGCTATGTAGCCCATCTACTGCCTCACACTCTCTCTTGATACCTAGTCTATATGTTGCTTTGTCATCAAATTTATCAAAGTCATCATATCTAACAACAGCATTGAGTGTAGTCTTCGCACCTAGTATAGAATCTATGGTATGAGTGTAGCTGCTAAAGATGGCAGTATTTTTGAACTCTACTTCATCAGCTCCAAAGCCAGATGCTGACTTCGCCTTATTTATAGTATGCTCTGCTCCTACCAATAGTGATTTGTGCTCATCGAAGTCATAGTTGCTAGTTATCGAATAGTTGGTACTACTACCTGTAGTATCATATGTCCAAGGCCCCCATGCACCAGAGCCTTCTAGGTTTCTCTCTATACTTCTATGGCTGACTTTTGAGTCTATAGTCAGGGCATCTTTTTTGTAGTGATAACCAAAGCCAAATATACTCTGCTCACTCTCTCCTTTAGACATATCATCATCTGCATTGGCTGGATCGTCAAAACCATACTCGCCGTTATATGTATGCATAAAAGCAGAGATGCTACTGTAATCACTGATATTTAAAGATGCTTTTAGATGAAAATCTTTACTCTTGTACTCATCACTCTCTGCATCTGATGGAGATATGGCTGATATGCCATCACTATCGAGTATATTTCCACTTATAGATAGATACCCCTCTTCAAACTTCTTAGATATATCTATGCCTACACCTTTAGTAGAGTGTGATCCTGCTTTGAGTGTGATGCTAGCATAGTCTTTTGTGCCACCTTTGGTGATGATATTGATACTACCAGCTGCTGCTCCTGCACCCCATATACCACTCTGACCACCCTTGACTATCTCTATCCTCTCTACGGAGCTTATAGAGATATGCTCTAGTGATGCGGCAGTAGATGGCTGTGTATAGTCAGTAAGAGGAATACCGTCTATTAGTATGAGTAGATTGTCGCTTTTTAGACCTCTGACAAATATTGAGCTTACCTGTCCAGCTCCACCATTGGATGCAAAAGAGAAACCAGCAGTATGGCTCAGTACCTCTGGTACACTTTGGTATCCTCTCTCTGCTATATCTTCAGCTGAGATTACTGTGACATTGGCTGTGCTGTTTTTGATGGGTTGTGATAGTTTGTTGGTTGATGTGACTATGACATCTTCTAGCTTCTCTTCAGCCATTGCATTGCCAGATAGTATAGTTAGAGCTATTAGTGATAGTTTTATTTTATTATTCATATTTTGCCTTGTAGATCGTGTGTCTGGGGTCAGGTGAGAACGATTCACTTCATTGCATTACGCAAATCATTATCACTAGACCCTGATTTATATTTATGTAGGTCGGGGTGTCCTCTCCCCGACAATATGATGTATTTACCAAGTTTGAGGTCAGATGAGAATGATTCTTCATTGCATTACGCAAATCATTATCACCAGACCCTGATTTAATCTTATATAGAAGGAGGTGGGGAGGTCTTATACTCTTGTACTTTGAAGGCATATTTATGGTACTGGAAATTGCTGTCAATCCTGCACAACTTAAAGAGAGTTGAGTACATCGCTATGACTGCTAGTGAGTAGTATTGCCTTTTATAGCCGTTGAGGTGTTTCATGGGTGCAATTTTACTTTAAATTATATAAAAAAAAGTATAATTACTAAAATTAAATTAAAATATATTAATATACAGGAGAATTTTTCATGGCAATAGAGACAGTTATATCTACAGGAAAGTTTAAAAAATTGATAGAAGAGACAAAAGAGATGGAGGGTTATCGTGAACCTATAGGTTTTGGTATAGCTAGGATTGATAGAGGGCAAGTAAATGCAGAGACTATCCTTCAGGCTAACTACGCAGTGGTAAACTGGGGTGAAAACTATGGAAGTGCTGCAGTATTTATCCGTGCATTGACAGAAGCTGGGACTATAGTGGACTTTGACTCATATGAGTTTGTAGCTACTCTAAATGATAGATTTGTAGATAATGCTATGGCAGCATTTGCACCATACATAGTAGAGGCTACTGGAGATGCTCACAAGAATGTACAGGCTATCAAGGCACTCTCAGCTATGGAGGATATAGGTAAAGATTTTAGAATTACATTCCTATTTGCTGATGCTGCTCCTAAGAGTGTAGAGGCAGTATACCTCAAACTATACGCACTATCCCAAGGAAAAGCAGCTCTAAGAGGTATCAATCTCAACGGAGCATTTGGTATACTCAACAATGTAGCATGGGTAGGAAACCAGCCATATGAGCTAGAGTATCTGCGTGCTAATGAGATAGAGATGAAGCTAAATGGTACTTATCCAAATATAGATAGTGTAGATAAGTTCCCA
>DAOUPF010000415.1 GCA_030626265.1 Sulfurovum sp. | reverse complement strand
GATGATTTTGGTACAGGATACTCTTCAATGAGCTATATGAAAAGCTTACCGCTAGATACTATAAAGATAGATAAATCATTTGTATTAGCCTTACCTCATGACAACCATGATGTAGAAGTGTCAAAAGCTATTATTGCTCTCTCTAGAAGTTTAGGATATAGAGTTATAGCTGAAGGAATTGAAAATAAACAACAAGAGACATTTCTCATAAAACATGGATGTAATACAGGTCAAGGGTATTATTTTTCAAAACCTATGAGTGCAGATGTTTTTATAGAATTTATAAAAGGTAGGACTTAAAACCCACCATATAAATATATAGCAATAGGTATATATAGTATAGATATAACAGTACTCAAAAATACTGCAAGAGAGGCTTTCTCAGGCTTTGTGTTTAGTAGTACTGCCAAAGTCACTGTATTTCCTGCAAGAGGAACGATAGAGAAAAGAAAGAGAACTTTATATAAATCACTATTGAGTATATGAAAAATAGATTTATCTAGATATATAAATCCAAGCATAGCCAATGGCCAAAAGATAAACTTGATGATAAAAGCAATGCTTATGAACTTTATATCAAAGTTCGCTTTATCACTCTTAAGTCCAATCAATCCCATACCTAGCATCATCATGCCTAGTATGCCATAGGTTGCTTTGAATTGTGATGTGTACTCACCCAATACAGTAGGTATGTGAAAATCACTGATATTTAGAACCAGACCCAAGATAAAAGCATATAAAATAGGTAGTTTCAATATCTTTATTAGAGACTCTCTTATAGTAAAGTTGCCTTTGGCAGTGACATAGAAACCAGTTGTGTTTTCATACAGTAGTGATGATAGAACTGTAAAAATGTATATATCCGCTAACTGAGGCTCGAAAAATATGACAGCCAAAGGTATACCAAAATAGCCAGTGTTACCAGTACCAGCAGTAAAAGACAAGATATTTCCTGTTGGATTATCCCAAGACTTTCCCCAAATAAATAGTGTTCCAAAAGCTATCATAGAGCTAAATGAATATAAAAATATAGGTAAAAAAGAGATAGCAAAATCAATCTTGACACTAATAGTTGCTGAAAAGACTACGATAGGTCCTAATATATAGATAAGCAAAGATGCTATAGATGCTCTATTGACACTTAAAAATTTGCTTGAAATATATCCTAAGATGACATTAATATATAGTGGTAGTATTTTTAAAAATATAATGAAGAACAGAGACATTTAAACTCCTAAATTAATTTGTAAAATAAAGATACCCTAGTATCAAAACTGCATATCTACCAAACTTGGCAATACTTACAAAAAGTAAAAACTTTTTAAAATCATACCGTAGGGCTCCAGCTACTAGGGTGAGTGGATCACCTATGATAGGAACCCAAGATAGCAGTAGAGCATAAGCTCCATATCTTTTGAAGATATATTGGCTTTTTGTTAGCCTTTTTGAAGATATCTTTTTATGCTTTAGCAGATATGTTATACCTTTGTTTCCTATGATATAGTTGATGATTGAGCCTAGGATATTGCCAGTTCCTGCCACTATAAAAAGTATCCATTGATTATGTCCTTGGCTGATATAGTACAGTAGTGTAGCTTCACTAGAAAGTGGCAGTATCGTAGCAGCTGAGAGTGAGATGATAAAAGTAATCAGAT
>DAOUPF010000361.1 GCA_030626265.1 Sulfurovum sp. | reverse complement strand
GACACTAGAAGCTGATGCTATAGCTACAGTTGGTGGATCTCTATTAGGAGTATCGACTACAACATCTTTCATCGAAGCAGCTAGTGGAGTTGAGGCTGGTGGGCGTACAGGACTTACTGCTGTATTTACTGCTATGTTCTTTGTATTGACACTATTTATGTTGCCGATTTTTACAGCGATCCCTGGTCCAGCTATCTATCCAGTACTTGTAGCTGTTGGTGTGTTAATGTTTACAGAGCTTGGTAGAATGAACTTCAAGGATATGGATACAGCTACTGCAGCTGCTGCATTCTTTTCTATAATGCTCATGCCTTTGACATTCTCTATCACCAATGGACTAGCAGCTGGATTTGTAACATATACAGTTGTCAAGCTAGCAAAAGGAGAATTTAAAGATCTCAATTTTGGTGTGATTACTATCGCCATAATCTCTCTACTTGTATTTATAGTTCACGGGTAGGTTATCGTGGAAAAATACTATTATGGATATGAGGAGTTTGCAGGTGATGCACTGGCTCTCACTCACAAGATAAAGGAGTTTAATCCTGATACACTTCTAGCAGTTGCTAGAGGTGGATTGACTCTAGGGCATTTCATGGCTCAGGCTATGGATACTAGACGCCTATTTGCTCTAAACTCTATACACTATGATAAAACACGCAAGCTTGATACTCTAGAGATATTCAATGTCCCAGATTTGAGCACTGCAAAGAAAGTACTCATCGTTGATGATATCATAGATAGTGGAGAGACGCTAAGGGAAGTTCTTAATATGTTAGGAGATCAGTACCCACATTGTGAGTTCAAACTAGCAACTATTTTCTATAAACCCACAGCAGTTATACAAGCAGACTATACTCTCAAAAAAGCCCATGACTGGATAGACTTTTTTTGGGAAGTTGACTTAGTTGGTGAATAACTTTGACAATATTTGTGAAGTTTATACAATAAGTGAATAATATTGACAATCTTTATAAACTTAAGTAATGATTAAAGATAATTCCTATAGACTAAAATTGTAATTCAAAACACAAGGAGAATATGAATGAATAGATTACTAAAACTATCGGCAGCAGCGGCACTAGCTGCAACACTTGCAACAGCAGGTACACTTGATGATGTAAAAAAATCGGGCACACTTAAATGTGGTGTTAGTACAGGACTACCAGGATTTGCTGAAGCAGACTCAAAAGGTACTTGGAGAGGGCTAGATGTAGACTTTTGTCGTGCAGTAGCTGCAGCAGTATTAGGTGATGACAAAAAAGTTAAATTTGTACCTCTAAATGCAAAAGAGAGATTTACTGCTCTTCAGAGTGGTGAGATAGATATTCTTTCAAGAAACACAACTTGGACAAACACTAGAGATACTACTCTAGGTCTAAACTTTGCTGGTGTTAACTACTATGATGGTCAGGGATTCATGGTTCCTGCTGCTCTTGGACTAAAAAGTGCAAAAGAGCTTGATGGTGCAACAGTATGTATCCAAGCTGGAACAACTACAGAGATGAACCTAGCTGACTACTTCCGTGCAAATGGAATGAAGTTCAAAGCTATTACATTTGATACTAATGATCAGGTTGATAAAGCATTCTTCGCTGGACGATGTGATATCCTCACAACTGACCAATCAGGACTATATGCAACTAGAACAAAAGTTGAAGATCCTAGCAAATATACAATCCTTCCAGAGATTATCTCTAAAGAGCCTCTAGGTCCTGTTGTTCGTCAAGGTGACGATCAGTGGTTCAATGTTGTTAGATGGACACTCAATGCTGTAATCACAGCTGAAGAGAAAGGTATCACTAGCAAAAATGTTGATGACGCTATCAAAAACTCTGGTGACCCTGAGACAAGAAGACTTCTTGGTGTTGAAGGAACTATGGGTGCAAATGTTGGTCTAGACGCTGATGCATTCGCAAGAGCTATCAAGCAAGTAGGTAACTACTCTGAGATGTTTGAAGCAAATGTTGGTGAAAATACTCCACTCAAAATTGGTAGAGGTGTAAACGCACTTTGGTCAAAAGGTGGAATTCTTTACTCTCCTCCATTTAGATAGGCAACTATCTGTTTTCGTAGGCTTTTTG
>DAOUPF010000342.1 GCA_030626265.1 Sulfurovum sp. | reverse complement strand
GGAACATATAACTAAATCCGACAAGGACAGCAAAAGAGAGTACCAGAGCAAGCATTAATCTTTTATGAAGATCTTGTTGTTCCAAAGTATAGCCTTTTGATTTATTGAAATAGAGTCAGGATTATACACTTATTTTAATTATAATTCGCCAAAGCCTTGCATTTTCTAAGAGTATCATGAAAAGCTTTTGAAACTTTCTGAAAATCTGTATCCAATAATGGAGGTTTAGCCACTAAAATAAAGTGTCCTGTCTTTATATTGTCACTATGTATGATGAAGTGTGCACGGAGTAATCTTTTTGCTCTGTTTCTGTGTACGGCATTGCCTACTTTTTTACTAGCAACAAAACCGACTCTCTTTTCAGAGCTTCGTTTATAAAAAAGAACAAACCAAGGCGTGTGCCATGTCTTGTCTGCTCTACGATAGACCGTATCGAACTCTTTCGAGTTGCGAATACGGTCAAACTCTTTTATACAGCCAATCTTTTTCTACCTTTAGCTCTTCTAGCATTGATGACTTTTCGTCCATTCTTTGTCTTCATTCTAAGTCTAAATCCGTGTGTTCTTTTTCTAGGTGTGTTGTGGGGTTGAAATGTTCGTTTCATATTGAATCCTCAAAGGTGATATATATAGCATAAATATATTATGCTTAATTGGTTGGAATAATATCTAAAAGGACTTAAGGTTAGATGATTTATATCTATACTACTAAAAAATATTCTTTTCTATTTCTTAGTACCCTTCATCCTCTTCATGCGCATTTTCTGTTTAGCTAGCTCTCTCATATCTTCTACACTATCACTCTCATCTACTATCTCTACACCTAAAACTGTCTCTACGCAGTCCTCTAGAGTCACTATTCCTTCTGTTTGATCATAGCTATCATATACCAAGAACATATGCTCTTTTTTCTTGATAAACAGGCTTAGGGTTTTTGATACTGGTAAGTTTTCATTGATAGCAAATATATCTTTTTGAATTTTATTCAATTGAACAGAATCATCTTTTAATGCTTGTTGAAATATCTTTTTTGTCATTACCATACCGGTGACATTCTCTATAGTGCCTTGATATACAGGAACTCTGGAAAATTTAAATATATTCTCCTCTTTATTTATGATATCTTTTATACTTCTACTTCCATCTAAAGCAAATATCACAGTACGAGGAGTAAGAATCTCTCTTACTTTTACTTTATCCAACAGTAGAACATTTTCTATATAGTCTGACTCTTCTTCCCCGAGAAGTCCATCATCTTCACTCTGAAGTGTACTCTCCAGTAACTCTTCTCTACTCAAACTATTGGTATCACTATTTTTATTTATACGATTGGTCACAAAGAGTGTCATCATGATAATAGGATATGTAATCCAAACAAAGAATCGAATAACATAAGCAGCCGCAGGAGCTAATGATCTCCAGTATACCGCTCCTATAGTTTTGGGGATAATCTCAGAGAAAAACAGGATAGCAAAAGTCAATATAGCAGAGACATAAAATACAGCTTCATTTCCATATAAACTTTTGGCCTGTGCTCCTACGGCAGCAGCTCCTAGGGTATTGGCTATGGTATTTAGTATCAAGATAGAAGATATAGATTTACTGATACCTATCTTTTGAGTCTTTAGAAGTCTAGCTGCATTTGGATTGTCTTTTTCCAATACAGATATATACGGCATATTGACCGAGAGGAGAACTGACTCCAAAATAGAACACACAAACGAGATAACAACAGCCGCTAAAAAATATAGAATCAATAAATCCATAAAAGTAATTTTTTCCTTATAGTAAAATAATGGTCGCTAGACCCAAAAAGCTAAAAAAGCCCACAATATCAGTAACAGTAGTCAAAATTACAGTACTACCAATAGCAGGATCTACATCCATTCTCTTTAGTAATAACGGAACCATGGAACCAAAGAAACCAGCACTCAAAAGATTGATAATCATAGAGATTGCTATGACTATCCCCAGCATTCCTCTATCAAACCATATAGAGGCAATTATTCCCATAACTATAGCAAAAATTATTCCATTGGCAAGAGATAGTATAACCTCTTTTTTGATAGTACGAAATGCATCATTCTTGGCTATATCGCCCAATGCTAACTGACGCACAACAACTGTAAGACTCTGTGTCCCTGCATTGCCCCCCATAGAGGCAACAATCGGCATGAGTATAGCCAAAGCAACTAAACTTTGCAAGGTCTCTTCAAACATACCTATAACTAATGATGCAACAATTGCTGTCATTAGGTTGACTGCCAACCATACAGCCCGTACCTTTCCAGCCCTGAGAATATCATCATCCTCTTCTGCATCAT
>DAOUPF010000143.1 GCA_030626265.1 Sulfurovum sp. | reverse complement strand
CACCCTCACCTCTAACTGTCTCGATAATCTCTGTTACAAAATCATCATCTGTTAGTGTTGCTGTGAAGTTTGTGATTATTCCTTCTCTAGACTCATCTGGTGTTGGTACTTCAAATGTTCCTGCTCTTGCAGTTGATATCTGAGGACAAACAAATCCTAGTATAGTAGCTAGCTTAGACTCACCATAAGTTGGTCGTCTAGACTCTAGTATAGGATAGAATATTTTCTTCTCTTTTCTGTTGACATGCTCACCAATCTCAAGTGCTGTACAATCTGCTGTTACACCACCATTAACTTTGACACCAATTCTAGGAGCTAGTTCACGCCCAGCAGTAGTCGCGGCAAAGAGAGCTATCTCTGGGTTTTTATCTTGGATTACTGCTTTAAAGATTGTTGCAAAAGGTAAGATTCTATACTCTTCTAGTCTCTCATCATCCACAACTACTACCTCATCAGCACCATGAGCGATAAGCTCTTTTGCTAAATCCTCAATACCACTACCTATAAGTAAAGTTACCACTTTTGTATCTTCATTTATCTGTGTTGCTAAATTTCTAGCAGGAGTTAAAAGCTCTAGAGATGGTCTAGATATCTTTCCATTGACCACTTCTGCCCATGTCAAGATACCTGATGCTCCATTTCTGAAATCTACATCTTCAAAGCCCTCTGGTCTCTTCTTGACTTTTGCAGCTTTCTTCTCTTTGACCTCTAGTGTATTTTTGCCAGATTTAACATTGGCTATCAAGCTATCTACTAGTTCACTCTCATTGTGACCTTCACACATCTTGATAGGTGCTCTTTCACTCTTGATATTTGCAACTTTTGCTACGATAGTTGGTGAGCCGCTAAGTCCTATCATCTCATCACTAAGGTTAATATCATCAATGTTAAATACTGTCACCTCTTTGTCTCTAACTCTCACTGCACCACCTAGTGTAACCCGTCTAGGGTCTATACCTGTTGGTGTAAAAGATAGAGCACAAGGAGTTGGAAGTCTCATCATCTGATACCCACCCTCAATGATTCGTCTAGCTACTATCTTGCCTTCTACAAAGTCTGCAGTCTCTATAAAAGTAGCTTGAGGTATATGCAGATTTTCTGCTACCTGTGATGGAACATGTGCTGTGTCACCATCACTTGTCTGGCGGCCTGCTACGATGATAAAGTCCTCATTGAGTCCTTTACCATAACCTAAATGTCTTAGCATAGTAGCTATCGCCAAACCTGTTGCATAAGTATCAGATCCACCAAGTCTTCTATCACTTAGCAGATACGCTTCATCATAGCCCATAGCCATTGCATTTTTGAGAGATACATCAAAAGACGGAGGTCCCATAGAACATACTATGAGCTTCGCATCTGGATTATCATTTTTCATCTGTAGCCCAGCTTCTAGAGCATAGCTACAGTCTATATTTATAATAGATTTTGCTTTGGTTCTATCCATCAAGCCATCATCACCCATACGCATCTCAGATGGTAACGGCACCTGTTTCATTAAACTAATTATTGTTAAAGCCATATTTCCAATCTCCTACATATAGTTGTATTCTGGACCATCACCACCATAAGGTGTAGTCCAGGTTATGCCACCATTTGGTGACTTGATATCACAAGTCTTACAGTGTACGCAGTTCTCTGCATGCAGTCTGAGTGACTTTTTACCCTCTTTATCAGTATGTAGTTCATACACTTCTGCTGGACAAAATGCCGCACATGATAGACCATACTCTTCTATGTTTGATGCTTGGAACTGCTCTTCATCGTTGATAACTAAGTGAATTGGCTGTATCTCATCATGCATTGCTTTTGATTGATATACACTTGTCACTTTATCAAATGTCAACTTCTTGTCAAAGTCAAGTTTACCCGCAAAACGAGTGGCAAATGGAACTTTGTTAAACTCTGATACTTTTTTAGTAGTCTCAAAATCATTTTCTACATCTGGAACCATTAAACATGCCCCACCAGTGAGAAGTTGGATTCCCATTTTTGCTCCACCAAGTACCATACCCTGCTGCATTACTGCACGCATATTTCGCGTAGGATATAACTCTTTGTAGATAAAGCTATTATTTACCAAATCCTCATATTTTGACAGACTATTTGCACTTGTATCGCCTTTGACTAGAGCAAGGGCTGCTGCTTGGGCTGCACATATACCAGAGCGGACTGCTAAGTGTATACCTTTGAGTCTAGGCGTAGATAGGAAACCTGCACTATCACCCACTATCATCATATTATCTTCATAGTATTTAGGAATAGAGTTCCACCCACCCTCAGGCAGAGTCTTTGCACCAAACTCTAAAACAGTTCCACCCTCCAGAAACTTAGATACTGATGGGTGAGTTTTCCATATCTGCATAGCTGCATGTATATCAAAAGATGGATCTTGATAATCAAGCCCAATGACAAGTCCAAGTGCTACTCTATTGTCACTCAAACCATATATAAATCCACCACCAAACTCCTCTTTGTCATTTAGTGGATAACCAAATGTATGGTATACAGAACCTGGAGCTATATTGCCCTCTGGTACTGACCATACCTCTTTGGCTCCTAGAGAGTATATCTGTGGATTTTTACCTTGCAGGTCAAATCTATCGATAACTTTTTTAGCCAAGCTACCTCTAGTGCCCTCTGCTAGTATCGTAATACCAGCTTCTACTACTGTACCCTCTTGGTAGTTTTTCTGCTTTACTCCATGATGGTCAACACCTGTATCTTTGGTCTTTACCCCTGCTACATTACCATCAACATAAAGTATATCATCAACAGCAAAACCAGTGTAAATCTCTACACCTTTACTTATGGCTACTTCTGCTAAGTACTTACAAACAGCACCCAAAGATGCTATATAGTTGCCATCATTGGACATATACGGTGGGTGAAATGGCAATCTCATCTCACCATCTTCACTCAACTTCATTACTACATCATCACCAGCAACTTTTGAATCAAAAGGAACTTTTTCAAACTCCTCCGCACTCAATAAGTCCTGAAATGCTTTTGGCCGTATTACAGCACCTGAGAGAATATGGGAGCCTATTTCACTACCCTTCTCGATTAACATTATCTTTCTGTCCTCACCCTTTTGCTTGAGCCTGTTGGCAAGTTCGATTGCTGTAGACAAACCAGCAGGGCCACCACCAACGATAAGAACATCAGTTGAAATTACATCACTGCTACTCATTAATTCCTCCATACACATAAATAAACAATATTGGCCATATCAAAAGGGATTGAACCCTCACAATACGGTACAGTAGTAAAATAACAGATATTATATTAAGTATAAGTGCTTAGCATAGCCCAAAGTGGTATAGACTATGCAGTTGAGAAGAAAAGTGACATAGAAAAAAGTGCTTATTATAGTTGGTCTTATTTATCGTCGAAAAAATCCATTTCTTCGAGAGTATCTACCATCTCTTGTACTGACGCTACTGAATTGGCAAACTTTTTGACTTGTAGTGGTTTTAGTGCCATCTCTATGATTTTCTCAGCCCCATTAGCACCTATCATTGCAGGTACTCCTGATACGATATCTTTATAGTTGCCATACTCACCATCTAGCATAACTGCACAAGAGTGTATCTGCTTTGTATCTTTTAAAATAGCATCTACCATCACTGCTGTTGATTTAGCAGGGGCATAGTATGCAGAGCCATCACCCAAAAGTCCAACTATCTGTGCTCCACCTTCACGAGTCTTGCGTACTATCTCACCTATCTCTTCTGAGTCTAGAAGGTCATCTATAGGTACACCTGCAACTGTAGTAAACTTAGGTAGTGGAACCATAGTATCTCCATGTCCACCCATCACTGTAGCTCTAATCTGACCAGCTCCATACTCTAACTTCTCAAAAATAAAGTGTGCCATCCTAGCAGCATCTAAGATACCTGCCATACCGATAACTCTCTCTCTAGGAAACCCTGTTACTTTTAGTGCCACATATGTCATCACATCTAGAGGATTACTCACGACTACCACTACGGCATCTGGGGCATGCTCTTTTATCTCTTTTGAATACATCTTTACTATCTCAGCATTTTTCACAAGTAGGTCATCTCTACTCATACCAGGAGCCCTAGGAGATCCAGCAGTGATGACTACTACATCACTATCTTTCATATCTTCAGCTTTATCTGATGCTTTTACTACTGTATGCTGTCTAGCTGCATTGGCAGCTTGAGACATATCTAGTGCTTTTCCCTTGGCTCTATTTAGATTTCTACCTCTTAATACTACATCATGACATGTACCATTCATTGCCAATATAAACGCTACAGTCGAACCGAAATTACCTGTACCTATAACCGTTACCTTCTTCCCTCTACTCATTATCATCCTTTATATATCTACTCTAAATACTTCTGTGCCTCTCAAGCAAAACATAACTCATAACTTTTTTTATCAATAATGTTTTGCAATGCTGTAGAGGTCACTCTGTAAGCTAATGAAGAGTTTTATATCTAATCCCCAAGCCTGAGAGCTTGGGAATAAATTATCTATAGTTAAACTATATAGCGTCTATAATAGCATTAAGCGTAGCAGATGGTCTCATCGCAGCTTCAGCTTTAGCATCATCTGGGTTGAAGTAACCACCGATATCTTGAGCAGTACCTTCAACAGCGAGAAGCTCTTCAATAATAGTTGCTTCTTTAGCTTTAAGTTCAGCAGCAACAGGTGCAAATTTAGCAGCCAGTTCAGCATTTGAACCTTTTGCAAGTGCATCTGCCCAGTACTGAGCTACAAAGAAGT
>DAOUPF010000291.1 GCA_030626265.1 Sulfurovum sp. | reverse complement strand
ATTTACATATAAGCAATAACATTCTTCATTTTCTTTAAAAGGTGTTTTCATATCCTTTACTCCTCTATTGGTTATCTAGGATTAACTATGCGTCTTCCTCTGCCTAGACCTCTACCAGTTCCACCTTGACCTCTTCCTACACCATTAGGTCTAGGTAAAAAGGGCACTGTTGGTATATTTTGTTTTCCATTAGGGCTGCAAGGGCCTAGCCCTCTTCCTGTCATCGGACCTGCACCAGTTGGTCCAGTTCTATCTCTATTAGGCATTTCTATTCTCCTTTTATTAACTTACTATATTCCTCTACTCTTTACATAAGCTATAGACGCTTTAATGATTATCTCCTCAACCAGCTTTCTCGTTTCTGGGTCTTCTAACAAATCATGAACTATTGACCTTAGCCTCTTAATATCTTTTGTTAATAACAGATTTTTAAACATTATCTTATACCCCTGTCGGTAAGTTGGTCTGCTTAGAACTTTCAGGCGGTCTACCTCTAGGAGACTCTTCTATAGGTGCTGTCGGCAAACCCGTAGGTGTTGCTACAGGAGGCTCTACACCCATACCCGAAGGTAAAGGCGGTGCTCCAGGTAATGCACCTCCAGGAGTAGCATCTTTAACCTGTTTCTTCTTTAGGCTCTCTTCATATAGCTTTTGCTCTATCTCATCTTCATTTAGGTTCATAGCAGTGTACAATGTAGATACAGGTAATCTACCATTCTGTACTTCTTGAGCTATAAATCTTAGTTTCTGTAAATCATCTCTCAAATTCTCTTTATTCCACCTTATATTAGGAGTCCACAGATTAGATTTTTTATTTTTAGGTACTATCCTTATTTTATGGTCAAGCTGTGCTGTCGTAGGCTTTCTAATATCATTTAAAAGACAGATAGTTCCAAAGACAAAGGTCTTTAAGAACTTTTCTACTCTCATCCTTAGTGTTAAATACCTCTGTATCATAACGTCTAACCCTACAGATGTAGATGCATAAGGCTGTCTCTCTGCTGTAATTGTTCCTTCGTTTATTAATAGGGCTATTGACAATTGCTTATCTATATAAGCAAATTCAGGTGCGAGATTTAATACCTTACCATTAGCACCTTCCCAACGTACGTTTAATGCATGATGCCAGATAATAGCCTGATTAGGCTGATTCCATTGTGCTTGTAGTAACTCTCTAAAGGCTGCTATCTCTTCGTTATTTGTAGGGTGCTCGTCACTTCCTATTAAATACATCTCTTTAGGTGTAACGTGTCTATCTAAAATAGCGTATTGAGCCTCTCTGGCTTTATCCTTATATAATAGAAGCTTCATACAACCATCTATTACAGAAACCCCTCTACTCTTAAAGTAATCAGCTTTTCTTTTGAAGTGATAAGCTTGATGCTTAGGTAACTTTATCTTCCCTTCCTTCTCACAAATCTCTTTTATATCTGATGGCAAGTTAGAATAAATATCGCCAGTCTCTTGAGCACTTGCACCCTGTGCCACAATATCCTTTAGTCTATTAGAAGGCTCTAGATATAAATTCTCACTGCTATCTTTCCCAGATAGAGCGTCCCATTTAACTTCCACTAAATCAGGGTCTACTAAAATTAACTTTTCAATAGTATGAGGATCATCTACATCATCAAAGAAAGCAAAAGGAAAAGCCTCTCCAACAACAAAATGCTCTAATACCATATCTAAAATAAAATTAAAAAGGTCTACATCCTCAGCGTACTCTTGAAATTCTTTTTGTAAAGAGCTATCCTCATGTGTGATATCAAATGTAGACATTGCAAAGTCTACATGTAAACCGCAAGCTGCTGATACTATAGGTTCATATCGATACCAATATCTCCGCCACGAATTAAGCTGCTTTAAATCTTTAGGTATCTCAACTGTAGTCCTTTGAATAAAAGGACTAAAGAAAGGCTCAACTAAGCTAGAGGACATACCCGTTGAACCAGCAGCAGTCACACTCTTACCTAGTATAGCTTTAGTCTTCTCAGGAAGTTTATCTAAAGTCTCTTTCTTTCGTTTGGTAGCTTCCTTGAATTCAGAATTGATATTTTTACTGATGATTATTTTCCCATCTTCAATTGACATAAATTAAACCTTTATTGTTTTTCTAAAATCGAATAACTATCTCTTAATTCACAAAATGGACAAATAATGGCTTGAGGTAAAACGCTCTTCATACTATCTGCTCCTGCAGGGTTTGATGTATGGATATAAATAACGGGGTCATTAGATACTCTTCCTTCTCTTATTTCTTCTGCTAGTATCTTTGCGAAGTCATATCCTGTTTGGGCATCTTCCCCCAAATCATGGTCAAGATATATAGTATCAAACTTCTGTATGTGTAATAAACCCCAAGCTGCATTTACATTCTTACAAAAGTAGAAGTTAACTTTATTAAAGTTCCTCTCAAACCACTTTATTCTCTCAGGAGAATCTTCTAAGACCAAAATCTTCGTTACCACAATTAAGCCTCAATAATATTTGCTACTATTAACTCTGCACCAGTCTCTGGATGCTCAAGTTTTTGCCCTTTCTTGATATTATCTACGTCAGATAAGTAAATCTCTCTATCATTATCTTTTATATAATAGACAGCTTCTCTCTCTACAAAACCTTCGTGCTCCTTATAGACTACAACAGAGCTTTCACTTTGAGAGCCTACTCTCTTATTGCTCCGAAGTACTCTTATCACTCCAGGTAGTCCTAGTCTATTCTCAGATATAAAGCTAGCTAATCGTAACGGCTTTCCTAATTTACCCAGATACTTAGCACAACGTTCATATT
>DAOUPF010000339.1 GCA_030626265.1 Sulfurovum sp. | reverse complement strand
TTCCTATCATATCCGCAAATGTAGAGGCAAGAAAAGGCAGTGTCCTAGATGGAAAATGGAAACCATATATCATCAAAGAGGTAGATGGAGTAAAGGTAGGTATCATAGGACTGGAAATCGCTCAGAAGACAAAAGTCTCTTCTCGTCCAAGTGATGATATCATCTTCTATGGAGAAGTAGTCCGTGCACAAAAATATGCAGATGAGCTAAAATCTCTAGGTGTCAATAATGTGATACTGTTAAGCCATTTTGGATATAAAAATGATGTAGACTTAGCGAGCAAGGTAACTGGGATAGATATCATCATAGATGGTGACTCACATACTCTAATGGGTGACTTTTCCAAGGTAGGGCTATCTTCACCTGTGGCAGAGTATCCAAAAGGACTTACTTCAAAAGATGATCAGCCTATGTGTATAGCACAGGCTTGGGCACACTCTATGGTACTGGGTGAAGTCAATGTTGAGTTTGATAAAAATGGTAAGGTAACAAGCTGTAATGGTACTCCTCACTTGATGCTAGGAGATTCATTTAGACAGAAGAATGCAAAACGCAAAAAAGTGGATGTCAACAGTACAGTACTTGAGGGCATAAATAGAATCATAAACTCTCAGGCAAATATCAGTATCGTTGAAAAAGATGCCGATATGAATGCAAAGCTAGCAGAGTACAAAAAACTAGTAGATATAAAGAAAAATGACCCTATAGGTAAAGCATCGAGTGATATGAGACATATCAGAATCCCTGGGCATGATTATGGTGGAAATAGTGGTTCAGACTTGCCACTGGGTAGTGAAGTAGCACCATTGGTATCCAAAGCATTCTATGATGCAAGCCTCAGAGCTGATGCATGTATCCAAAATGCTGGTGGAGCCAGAGTCAATATCAATGCTGGCAATGTCAGTTATGGAGATGCCTATACACTCCTCCCATTCTCTAACACTCTATATGAGATTGACATGAAAGGTTCAGAGATAAAACAAGTCCTAGAGGATGCAATCATCAACTATAAGGACAATAAGGGCTCTAGTGGTTCATTCCCGTATGCATATGGATTAAAATATGATATAGACATGACAAAAAAGCCAGGAATGCGTATATCAAATCTAGAGGTTATGGATAGAGCTACAAAAAAGTGGAGTGATATTGATACTAAAAAAGTATATGTAGTTGTTACAAACAATTATATAGCAGAGGGTAGAGATGGCTACAGTACATTTATGACTGTTCAAAATAGTGGTGCAAAATCTATAGATACTTATCTAGACTATGCTGAGAGCTTTGTAGACTATGTCAAAGGTCTGGAAAATGAAGGCAAAGCTTTGACTAAGCTACCATCATCAGAACACTGTATCAAGAGTTATAAAGAATAATGAAATTATGAAGAGGTATTTAGCAATAATAGTATTGTGTACATCTATGTTTTATGCGAAAGATAGCTCAGAAAAGATAGCTGATATACCAGAAGCATCAGGGATTAGCTACTGTAAAAATAGTGGTACTTTAGTAGTCGCCAATGATGAGGGGTGGTACTATGAGATAGATACCAATGGAAAAATACTAAACAAAGATAGAGTGAGAAAGTATGATTTAGAAGGAGTATATTGTGAAGATGATAGATTTGTATTTGCAGTTGAAGATAGAGGTCTGTTGATAGTAAATCGCAAAACAACCAAGAAAAAGCTAATAGAGATAGATACTACATATCGCAATAAAAAGCTAGATATCTTTAGTAAAAAAAGTGGTCTAGAGGGTATTACAAAGATAGGAGAGATATACTACTTAGCAAAGCAAGCAAAGAAGAAAAAAGACTCCTTGATAGTAGCAGTAAAACTCAACCGCAATAGAGCCAAGATAGTAGGTGTCCTCAAGCCAAAGATAGCTGATATATCTGGGCTAACCTATCATAATAATATATTGTATATGGTCAGCGACAAAAAAGACTTACTCATAAAATACAACATAAAAAAAGATAAACTCATAGAGAAAATTAAACTACCAAAAACAGCCCAAGAGGGAGTAGCTTTTGATGATAAAGGTTTTATCTATATAGCAGATGATGATGGGGCAGTTTTGAAGTATAGAGAGAATGAAATTTAAAAAGATTCATCCAAATATAAAGTTGATATAATGAAGTTTGAGATATAAATTTTATAAGGAGTATAATGATGAGAACAGTAAGTATAGTTTTATTTTTTTTGATTGCATTTAGTTTTTCTGGATGTGTACCATCACCTAATTTAGGTGATGAAAAGACAGTAAAAAGTAATCTTATAGGAAAGTGGTTTAGTCACAAAGAAGAAGATGTAGGCTTTGATAATATAAAAATTAAAGATCAGCATACTTTACTGTTTT
>DAOUPF010000131.1 GCA_030626265.1 Sulfurovum sp. | reverse complement strand
CCCATCATAACAACCCCTCATCCGAAAAAGAGTAAAATCCATCCTTTGCCAATATCACATGATCAAGCAATTCTATACCTACCAGCTTGGATACTTCCTTTAGTCTCTGTGTTATCTGTATATCTGCTCTACTTGCTGCTAGTGTACCTGATGGGTGGTTATGTGCTATGATGATGCCTGCTGCTCTATCTGCGATAGCATCGGTGAAGACCTCTCTAGGGTGGACTAAGCTTTGGTTGAGTGTACCTATAAATACTGTTCGTGTATTGATGATGTGAGATGCACCATCTAAAGTGATAGTCAGGAAATACTCTTGGCTTTTTGTACTAAAAGATTTGAGTTCTTCATATACTTCTGCCGCAGAGGTGATACGTTTGTTGGAGCGTATAAGATAGCGTTTGCTTAGCTCTATGGAAGCTAGTATTTGAGAAGCTTTAGCTAAGCCTAAACCATGAATATCACAAAGTTTTTCCAGACTAAGGTTGTTGAAGTCCTCATCCATCATAGCAACTATCTCTTTGGCTAACTTACGAACATCTTTGCCCTGCACACCTGAGCCAAGAAGTATGGCTAAGAGTTCATCGTTTTTTAGAGCTTTCACACCTTTGGTTATAAGTTTTTCTCTAGGCTTATCATCTTTGTGCAGTTGCTTTATAGTTTTCATTTCAAAAATCCTATATTGGCTATATCTACAGCTTCTGACTTAGAGATGAGAGTATCTAGTGCTTTTTTCAGCTCCTTGTAGTGCTTGTCATGCTTGCGGTCGATGGTAATAAGTTGCTTGGCTAAGGCATTATAGTGATTGGAGAACTCTCGGAGTTTTTTAAATGTTCGTATGATAGATATACTTGTCTGTGTGGCTATAGGACTACGCAATACCGTAGCCAACATATAGATACCTTCTTCTGTAAAGGCATGGGGCATTTTACGAACTCCACCATGTTCTGAACTTGATATCACAATTTGTGATTTCAAGTTTTCAAACTCTTCTTTACTAAGCTGAAATATAAAATCATCTGGAAATCTATCTAAGTTTCTTTTGACTGCTTGATTTAGCACTCTATTTTCTACTTGATAAATCTCTGAAAAATCCCTAACTAACATCACCTGCTTGCCACGCAATGTCAATATACGGCTACTTATCTCACCCTGTACTACCAACTCATCCATAATATCCTCCTACATAGTATAAGAGTATTGTAATAGAAAAAATTGCTTATGGGTAAAAATATGTCAAATTGTCATATTTTTGTATCTACCGTCTCATCCCAGGGAAGCTTCCGCCTCCTCCACCCATCTGTCCCATCATGTCTTGCATCTGTTTCATGCCACCTTTTGTAGACATCTTTTTTGCCATTTTTGCTGCATTTTTGAACTGTTTTAGTACACGATTTACCTGCATGGCTTCTAGTCCTGCCCCTACTGCTATCCGGCGTTTGCGTGTATTGTTGAGTAGATCTGGGTTTTCTCTCTCTTTTTTGGTCATAGAACCTATCATAGCCTTGATAGAGTTCATCTCACTAGAATTCTCCAGATCCATATCACCTATCTGTTTTGCCATGTTACCCATACCAGGAATCATACCCATGATAGACTTCATGGAGCCTAGCTTTTTCATCTGCTCCATCTGCTCTAGAAAATCGTTGAAATTGAACTGCCCTTTTTTGAGCTTGGTAGTCATCTTTTTGGCTGTTTTTTCATCTATGATAGCAGCTGTTTTTTCGGCTAATCCCTCGATATCACCAGAACCCATTAGTCTACTTGTGATACGCTCTGGAATAAACACATCCAAATCTGGCATCTTTTCACCAGATCCTATGAAACGTAGAGGAACACCTACTTGATGTGCAATACCCAAAGCTACTCCTCCTTTGCTATCACCATCAAACTTACTCAGAACTACACCTGTAATTCCTATCTTCTCTTTAAAGGTAGTAGCTGTTCGTACTGCATCCATACCAGTCATAGCATCAGCTACATAAAATATCTCATCAGGATTTGCTATCTCTTTGACACGGTATAGCTGATCCATCAGCTCATCATCTATGGCCAAACGACCTGCTGTATCTATGAGTACTACATCATAAAGCTCCGCCTCTGCTTTGGCAATAGCTTGTCTAACTATCTCCTCTGGTTCAGCATTCTCATCCGCTACTAGCTCTACCTCTATATCTGCACATATCTGACGAAGTTGTTCTACTGCTGCTAGTCGCTGGAGGTCTGCTGCTGCTATAAGGACTTTCTTTTTTTTCTGCTCTTTGAGCATATATGCTAGCTTACCCGTAGTAGTAGTCTTTCCTGAACCTTGCAATCCACTCATTAGCACTACTGTAGGTGGTTTGGAAGCAAAGGCAAAGCCTTGATTTCCCTCTGCTGTCAATATACGCAAAAGCTCATTTTGAAGTGAGAGTAAAAAGTTATCTTTACCTATACCATTAGCTTTAGTTTCTCTCTCTACAGTTGAAATCAGCTCTTTTACAACTTTATGATGAACATCCGCTTTGAGTAGAGATTTTTTGAGCTCTGTTATAGCTTTTTTTAGTGCTTTCTCATCATCATGAAATCTAATTTTGCCAATAGCATTTTTAAAACTATCTGTTAATGTATCGAACATATGTATAAGTCCTTCTGTAGTATCTATAAATAGATACTAGATTTACCGTATTTTTTAGTTACGATTTTAATTTTAGTATTGCGATTTTACCTAATAAATTATTTGTATCTCTTTATATCTGCTGGCACAGGGGCTATATACTCTCTTCCTAATAGTACAACCTTTCTAGCGTGTAATAGTGTTCTCTTAGCTTGTGTTCTGCTGCCATACTGTTCATCACCTACTACAGGATGCCCTATATGTGCCATATGCACACGAATTTGGTGAGTTCTGCCTGTACTTATGACGATTTTAACTTTACTTTTTTTGCCTTGTATCTCATCTGGAGATACTTTGGTGAAAGCTGGTCTTCCTATTCTCTCATCTATCTTTGAGAATGCTTTACCTTTCTTGATAGTGTGTATAGGGGCATCTATCTCCATATCTTCATATACTACACCCTCTACCCACGCTATATACTCCTTGTATACACGGCGAGCACGAAATTCCCCTACAGCCTTTTTGATGAACTTCTCACTCTTGCCTAACAACAATACTCCACTGGTATCACGATCAAGCCTATGCAGTAGCTCTGCTCCATCGATAGCATCTTGGACATCATAGCTGTCTATATTGGCTGGTTTGTTTACTGCTACTATATCCTCGTCTTCATAGATGATAGTGATATCTTCTGGCATCTCAATACGAAAGAAAGTGTCTTCTGGAAGTGGTGCTCTTGCTATTTTGACTTTTCTATCACCGACAAAGACCAATCCTCTATCGATGAGCTCTTTTGCTTTCTTATTGGATATCTCTTTTTCTTGTGCTAGTAGTTTGTATGCTTGTTCCATGTCTTGTCTTTCTTTTAATTAAGTTATTGTATCGTTTTTGTAGTATCTATAAAATCGTGCAGAATATAAAATCTCTATGCCATGTCTAAAATAGAATCAAGGCACAGAGAGAAAAAGGAGTTATCTATGCTTCAACTTCTGATGTTTCTCTATCTAGATAAAGAATTCTACCACAATGTGGACAACCTATAATCTCTTCACCCCTGATAACTTCACTATAAGTTTTATCATTGATTTTCATATAACAGCCATAACATGCCTGCTTTTTGACAGCTACTACAGCTGTATTTCCTGCCCATTTTCTAACTTTTTCATAAAAAGCGAGAATCTTTTGATCGATTGTAGATACACTATCTACTCTCTTTTTATATAATCCCTCTTTCTGTTTCTCTATACTAGATAGCTCTTTTTGGGCTACTTTTTTGATATCTTCAACTGAAACAGATAACTCTTCTAGAGTAGCTTCTAGCTCCTCAGTATCTGCTTTCTTTACATTATTTACCTTGCCTAGTCTCTCTATCTCTTCATTGGCGAAAGTAAGCTTCTCTTTGGCAAGCTCTTCTTCCATAGATAGAGCTTTCATCTCTCTCTCGCTAGTGATGATTTTGTTTTTCTTCTGAATATCTTTTAGCTGCTCATCTATAGTCGTAATCTGCTCTTCATAAGTTACTATTTTCCCACTATTATCTTCAATTATCTTTTGAAGTGACTCTATCTTTTGTGTTACTTCATCAACTTTGTTTTGCTCTCTTGCAATTTTATTTTGTGCAGCTTCTATTTGTGGGGTAAAACTATCAACACTCTTGTCTATTTTTGAGAGCTCTACTAACTCTACTAGATGTTTATTCAATCTATATCCTTTGGGTGGTAAATTACAATTTATTTGGCATTATTATGTATTGTCTATTGTAAATGGGTTTTTTGATTTCATGATTATAGCCGAAATCTCTAAAAGTTTCAAATCTTCCAGCAAAATCTCTCCAAAAAAGCACTCACTCTCATAGTGTCCAATGTCAACCATCATCAAGTTTTCACTCATTGCTTTCATAGCATCATGATACTTGATATCACCAGTCAAAAAGCAATCAGCCTCTACCTCATCTATCAGAGATGCCCCCGAACCTGTGGTCAGTGCTATTGATTTTATGATCTCTTTTTTACCTATGACTTTTAATGTAGGTAGGTTTAATTTATCTCTTAGCAAGGAGAGCAATTCTTTATATTTCCACTCACCTTTTCCTATACATAAAAAATCATTTTGAGACTCTAGCTTTAAGCCCAAAACTTTCTCAAAAACATATCTATTTAGATGAGTTTTGTCAAAGTTTGTATGCATAGCTATGAGTGATTGTTTTTTGAGTATCATCTTTTCTATCAAATTAGAAGGGTACTTTGCAAAGTCTAGCTCAGTAAGTCCTGAGAATATCAATGGATGATGTACTATAAAAAGTGTACCCTCATCAGTAGAGTCTACCATATCATCATCCAGATCTAAAGAGAGAACGATATTAGACACCTCTCTGTTCATATCCCCAACAATCAACCCAGAGTTATCCCATTTTTCTTGGAGTTCAAAGGGGCTGATTTTGTCTAAAAAGTTATATATTTGTTGTAGTTTCATTATTCATCCTGTAGGTCGGGGTG
>DAOUPF010000407.1 GCA_030626265.1 Sulfurovum sp. | reverse complement strand
GATATAGTATCTGTATGTACTTCATGGCAGCTTCAGTAGAGGCTAGGGGGTCATATCTATCATCTATATTTTTGTTGACCCTTAGACCAAATCTCTGTGCAGTGGCAGACATAAACTGCCATAACCCAGCTGCTTGTTTATTGGATTTGGCATTTGATTTGAAGCCTGATTCTGTCATAGATAGATAGACAAAGAGCTGGCTCAACCCATCTTTGACTAGCAGGTCAGCAAACATAGGCATGTAGTCTTTGCCTCTTTTTACTGAGTTTTTATAAAATCGTTTAAATCTTTTCTCATTTTTTGCTACAAAGTTTTCAAACTGAGGCTCAAAAACATATGTCTCATCTATATCAAACTCTTTGAGGACATATGAGTAGCTTGGGTATTTTTTGGGTATATCTATTGCACTAGCGAGTATGGACAATATTATAAATAAAGCAATAACTCTTCCAGATAACATCATATCCCAAACAAGCTTTTACAGTTTTTTGTAGTTATTCTCTCTATCTCACTCTGTTCTACAGCACTAAGCTCAGCCATCTTTTTTGCTACCAAGGCACAGTATGATGGCTCATTTCTCTCCCCTCTATGTGGGTGAGGAGTCAGATATGGGCCATCCGTCTCGATCAGTAGTCTATCAAGCGGTATACGAGGATAAACCTCTACTAGTTTCTTGGCATTTTTAAAGGTCAGCACTCCACCTATACCATAGTAGAAGTTCTTCTCTACTAGGCTTAGCAATTCATGGTCTGCATTGTAGCAGTGTAGCACTCCACCCTGATTTGTGGCATACTCTTCCAAAATCTTCTGAGAATCTCTACTAGAGTCTCTGATATGTATGATGAGTGGTTTGTTGTGCTCTTTTGCTAGTGCAATCTGGTCTATGAAAATCTCTCTTTGTACCAGCTTATCTAGCCTCTGCTCATCCTCATCTTCTGGCAACCGATAGTAGTCTAGACCACACTCACCTACAGCTACACACTTCTCATGAGTGACATACTTATCCAACAATCTTCTATCATAATCTAGAGCATGATAAGGATGCACACCCACAGCAAAGTATATCCCCTCATATCTCTCAGAGAGTTCAACAGCTCTTATCAAGGATTTAGGATCAGCCCCTGGTATGATATATCGCTCCACACCTGCTTCTATAGCACGAGCCATTACAGCATCAAAATCATCCATGTAACGCTCATCATCTAAGTGGCAATGTGTATCAACTATCAACTAATATACCCTACTTTATTTTTTGATATTTTACCTATTTTCTATTATGACTCAACTAAAAGCACCTTTATATATAGGCATTTTCTGTAGTTTTAAAAACATCATCGCACTCATGATAGCATCATTGAGGGCATCGTGTTGACCTAGTTTTGGTAGATCAAGAGTATCCATAATAGTGTCAAACTTCAAATCTACAAACTCATGAGCTGCACTTTTTCTATACCTCTTATAGTACATATCAGATAGCTCTATAGCTTCATTGTGTAGAGTTGTACCTATCTGTTTTTTTAGATATATATTCAAGATGTTGATATCAAATGAGATATAGTATCCGACAATTGGAAGATTTCCCACAAAAAACAGTAGCTCCTCAAGTGCCTTGTTTATAGTCACTCCATTTTCTATATCTGAGGGTCTTATATGGTGTATTTTAATGCTCTCATGACTGATCTCCTGTACTGGCTTGATAAATATCTCAAATG
>DAOUPF010000335.1 GCA_030626265.1 Sulfurovum sp. | reverse complement strand
ATACGATAACAGAACATATCATGAGCCAGTTTTGCTTTAGTATCTCCATCTGCTATCATTTTGTGAATTTGACGCATATCATTCTCTCCACAGATTCCTAATAGTCCACTCTTTTTGTTGAGCATACTATCTAGCTGGGCTGTGCTGTAACCTCTCTCTCTGGCTAGATAAAAGAGAATGGCTGGGTCTATATCTCCACTGCGTGTACCCATCATAAGCCCCTCTAGTGGAGTAAAGCCCATAGAGGTATCTATACTCTCTCCATTTTTGATGGCACATACACTAGCACCATTGCCTAGATGTAGAGTTATGAGATTGCTTTGTGAAAGCTCTTTGCCTAGAGTTCTAGCCGCCTCTTTTGCCACAAATAGATGTGAAGTACCATGAAAGCCATAACGCCTCACACCACTCTGTGCATACTCCTCATATGGCAGGGCATACATATAAGCATGTTCTGGGATAGTCTGATGAAATGCTGTATCGAATACTGCTACTTGAAGAACACCAGCAGAGTGCTCTTGGGCTATAAGTATACCCTCTAGATTGGCAGGATTGTGTAGAGGTGCTAGAGGTATGAGTGACTCTATAGCTTTTATCACCTCTTTATCTACTATAGTACTTTGAGTGAAGGCTTCACCACCATGAACCACTCTATGTCCTATTGCATCTAGCTGGGATAGTGACTCTATACCTAGCTCTTTGAGCCTATCCTCCATCTGGGCTATGGCATCTCTATGTCCATCATTTTGGATATTTTCTATCACACCATCTGCTACTACTTTCATCTCTTCCATAGAGAACAATTTATACTTCAGCGATGAGCTTCCTGCATTGATTACTAGTATCTTCATATCTGCTCCTGTGAGGCTTTTTGTGTAGATGCTTGGA
Organism: Sulfurovum sp.; assembly: GCA_030626265.1. Taxonomy (GTDB): domain Bacteria; phylum Campylobacterota; class Campylobacteria; order Campylobacterales; family Sulfurovaceae; genus JAAXPZ01. The sequence goes on along the minus strand of DAOUPF010000335.1, from coordinate 1,484 downwards.
TGGCAGTTATGACTATGGTGTTGACGATATCAGGGACTAGACAGCCACGACTTAGGTCGTTGATAGGTTTTTTTAGTCCTTGTAGTACTGGACCAATCGCCACTGCTCCTGATGAGCGTTGGACTGCTTTGTATGTATTGTTTCCTGTGTTTAGGTCTGGGAATATAAATATAGTGGCAGTTCCAGCCACTTTGCTGTCTGGAAGCTTTTTGCGTGCTACTTCTGCATCCACTGCTGCGTCATACTGTATCGGGCCTTCTATGAGTAGGTCTGGTCGTCTCTCTCTTACTATTTGTGTGGCTAGTGCTACCTTTTCTACATCTTCACCTTTGCCTGATGCTCCTGTAGAGTATGAGAGCATCGCTATCCTAGGCTCTATACCAAACTGGGCAGCCGTATCTGCAGAAGTGATAGCTATAGTTGCTAAATCTTCAGCATTTGGATCTTGATTGATAGCACAGTCAGCATATACTAAAACTTCAGTATCCATACTCATAAAAAATAGGCTTGAGACTATAGGTACTCCTGGCTTGGTCTTGATGATCTGTAGCGCTGGTCGGATAGTCTCTTGTGTAGTATGAATAGCCCCTGACACCATACCATCTGCATAGCCAAAATGCACCATCATAGTACCAAAATACGATAGAGAGCTCACCGCATCATATGCTCCCTCTAGTGACATTCCTTTGGCTTCTCTAAGCTTATAAAACTCTTCTGCAAAGCTATCTCTATACTCAGAGGTGAGAGGGCTAATAATAGTAGCTTTGGAGATATCCAATCCCAAAGAACCACTTTTGTGAGCTATCTCTTGGGCATTACCTAACAAAATGATATCCACAACATCCCTACGCAATAGCATTTCAGTAGCTCTTAGCACTCTATCATCCATAGCCTCTGGTAGTACAATTCGCTTCTTGGAAAGTCCTGCTTTTTGAAATAGTGAATATTCAAACATCATAGGGGTGACTACAGAGGAGCTAGTCTGTGCTATCTTGGCATCTAACTGAGCTATATCTATAGCACCGTTAAAAAGACCCATAGCAAGAGCGATTTTTCTATCACTTTTGGCTCTGATAGCAGCAGGGACTTGGTCGATCTTGAGTGCTACTTGATAAGTATCTTCATTGATAGACAGTATAGGTAGAGGAAAGCTATCAAATCCCTCAAGGATTTTCAATATAGAAGGAGATAACCCCATTTTGCCGGTAAGAACTATACCAGATATATTAGGATAGCTGTTAGAGTAGATAGCCATGATAGCACCAGTAATGATATCTGGTCTATCCGCTGGGACTATGATTAAATCACCATCTTCTATATACTCTAGAAAGTTCTCTAGTCTCATGGCTGCTATTTTGGTATTTTTAACCACTCGCCTGAAGTCTTTGCCATCGGCTCTGATGACTTGGCAACCTAGATACCTCTTGACTTCATGGATAGTTGGCATATCAAGCTCAGGTATCTCCTCTAGTAGATATGTTGGT
>DAOUPF010000430.1 GCA_030626265.1 Sulfurovum sp. | reverse complement strand
GACATGCACTACATCCCATACCTCTCCAGTCACCACGACCTTTTCGTCCTCTAACACCAATATGGCATCGCTGACAGTCTGATCTCTGATAAGTGATAGAAGCGTGATATGCTACTCTAGCTTTAAAGTCTTCCTCACTCTCTCCATCTTTTTTCATCAGATCAGTGTCTGCTTGAGGTGGAAGTGGAATTTGCTTGAGCTCAGTTGGGAACTGATCAGGAAACTTATCAATCATAGCTACCATATACTTCTTATAAGTATCAGTACCCCATGCTGGAGTTTTACCATCTTCATCTTTTACATCATAGTTAGCAAACTTTGACTTCTTCTGTGGCTCAGTACCCCATGAGTGCAAGTTACCTTGAATCTTACCAGCTTCAGTTGCCATCAAAGATTTCTTAGTATTTGCTACAGTATCTGCGTGACAGATTCCACAAGTTTTGTCCATAATCCAAAAACTACCTGGATCTCTAACAAATGCTGCCAATCCACCTGGATGATTTGGTGCACCTTTGTGTGCTGTCTCAGCTGTACTAGCTGCTGCATCACCACCGTGACAGATTACACATCCACCTGTGTCTCCCATACCTTGTCCCATAGCAACAATCTGCTTCATCATGTCAGAGCCTGGCTCTCTGATGTGCTCTATTCCTTGGTGACACTTCACACAGCTGTCTCCACCGTCAACACTTTTAGGTACTTCTGAACCCGCAGTTGCTGATGACATTAACATAACTGCTATCGCAAAAAATGCGATTTTTAGTCTTGCAATCATTTTTTCCTCCTTGTTGGACTTGATTACTTTGAGGAGAGTATCCTCTACTGCAATACTACTATGTTAAAGTGCCAACAAAGTGCCATAAATGCCATAAATTTTTAATAATACTTTTTATACTTTTAAGGCAAATTAATGATTATTTTATTAGAATTACCTCTTACATTTTTATATTTTCAGGAGTACAGATGCGTAAAGTAATACTTATTTTATTTTTTCTTAGTAGCACTCTTTTTGCTGATAGAGTAATAACTACTCACGATTTAGGCTGGATGAATAATCTAGAAGAAGCTAAAACCTTAGCCCTAAAAGAGAAAAAACCAGTTATTATATTTTTACACTCACAGAGATGTTTTTATTGTCCTAAACTAATAGAAGAGGTTTTCACAGATCCTAAAGTAAAAGCTTTTTTAGATAAAAACTTTGTCAAACTTGACCTTGATGTTGCAACTGGAAGTGACAGTATAGAAGAAGATACATCAGATCAGGCTCCTGAGAGATTTATAGTGAGCATGACTCCTGCATTTATTTTCATGGGGGCAAAAGAGGAGAAGCTATATAGAAAAGGTAAAAAACATATGATTATCTATGGTTTTTGGACACCTGATGAGCTAATCACTTGGGGCAAAGAGGCTATGAAAAGACTTGATAAACTTCATGGAGACAAATATGCAAAGTAAGTTTCTAATCTTCATTATGATACTTCTCTATGCGACATCTATACAAGCAAAAGAGAGAGGTGTACAAATAGTACGAGAGAAG
>DAOUPF010000315.1 GCA_030626265.1 Sulfurovum sp. | reverse complement strand
CCCATGGAGGGTGAGTTAGACGAAGTCAAAATAGATCTAACCCTCAAACAGAGATCTAGTGAAGCATGGAACTATACTATGGGTATATTTAAAAAGATTTGGTTTTATGTCTTGATAGGTGTGGGTATTGGGGCATTTATCCATGGGTACATCCCTGCTGAGTTCATAGCTACTTGGGCAGGGGCTGACAATCCATTTGCAGTGTTAGTCGCAGTGTTAGTTGGTATACCTATGTACTCCAATGCAGCAGGAGTCATGCCACTAGTAGAAGTACTCACAAGCAAAGGAATGCTACTAGGAACTGCTCTTAGCTTTATGATGGCAGTGACAGCACTTAGCCTACCAGAAGCTCTGATACTAAAGAGAGTCTTGCATGTTAGACTCATAGCTATGTTTTTTGGAATTGTTGGTTTTGGGATAATCTGCATAGGTTATCTATTTAATTTTATTTTATAGGAGAAAAAAATGAAGAAAATTGTACTATTGATCTTTATTATTTGCAGTATATCAATTGCAGACAACTTGAAGTCTACAGACTTTGAAAAATATCTCAAAAGCTTTGACTACCAAGAGAGAAGTGATATGAAAATCAAAATGGTAGAGATGCTAAATATGCTAGAAGACAACCAAGCCCAACTCATAGATATAAGGTTCCCTGAAGAGTATAAAGTATGGCATCTAGGTGTATCAATCAACATACCTCTAAATGAACTACCTAATAGACTAGATGAACTAGACAAGAACAAGCTCATCATAACAGCCTGCCCACACAACGACAGAGCTAACATAGCTAGAATATATCTCAAACTCAAAGGCTATAATGTACGATACCTAAGTGATGGGCTACTTAAAGCTGTAGATTATCTACGAGGTGACAATGCAAAAGAGTTTTTAGAAGATTATGCAAAAGGAAGAGAATAAAATGAAGATAGAAGTATTAGGAACTGGCTGTTGCAGCTGTGATGAACTCGTAGAGATAGTCAAACAAGCGGTGGCACAAGTAGGTGGATTTCATAGCGTAGAAAAAGTAGAAGACATCATGAAGATCATGGAGTATCAAGTCATCAGCACACCAGGACTAGTGATTGATGGAGTGGTGAAGAGTACTGGCAAGGTGTTGAGTGTAGATGAAGTGGTAGCTTTGATGGATGGCTAGAGATAAATTAATCACATTGATATTTGAACTATCACTTCTGTAGAATGAGAGGCAACTAAACATCTCTTGACATAAATTCCAAAATAGTATATACTATAAAATATATACTATTTCCAAGGAGCGTATCATGATAGCAACTGCAAAACTATTTCAAAATGGACAAAGCCAAGCTGTTCGACTACCAAAAGAGTTTAGATTTGAAAATCTAAAAGAAGTTTTCATCAAAAAAATAAATGGCATGGTGGTACTCATCCCAAAATCAGACAAAACAGTATGGGACACCATGTTTGACAATCTTGATGATTTTTCTGATGACTTCATGCAAACTAGAACAGAACCCAAACAAGAGCGTGAGGATTTGTTTTGAGAAAAATGATGCTTGATACCAATATCTGTATCTATATCATCAAAAATAGACCCAAAAGTGCCAAAGAGAGACTTAGAGAGTTCGAGATTGGTGAACTGTGCATCTCCACCATTACTGTTTCAGAGCTAATGTACGGAGCTTTCAAAAGTGAACATACAGAAAAAAATCTAAACGCCATAGAGAGTTTTTTGATGCCTTTCGAGATAGTTGATTATGACTCTATGGCTTCGGTAGAGCATGGGAAGATACGAGCATATCTAGAGAAAAAAGGTCAAGTCATAGGCAATATGGATATACAAATAGCAGGTCATGCTCTTGCTTTAAATTTGGTGCTAGTTACTAATAATACTAGAGAGTTTGAGAGAGTTCAGGGATTGAGGTTGGATAATTGGGTTTAGATTCTAGACGATGAACTATTATTGTCAGTAGACTTTTTTTACTTTTACATTATTTAGGAAGTGGAAGCTTTAGCCCCACCTTATATATTTGCACCTCAATAACTATATTTTGATGAATCTATAGGTGTACTTTCAACGCCTGAGCCTAAAATTGAGTTTATCTTTGTTGTATGTTCTTTGTAAGGAATGATAATGATAGATATTTTTTTGGGGAATAACGAGAGGTGTAAATTATATTACTACTTATAGCTGACACAAAATTTCGAACGCTATCATATAAGAAGTAATAGTGATGGACTTATTTTATCTAATGTTGGGTTTGGTTTAGATATCTATACAGTATTTACCTTTTTTCTTATAGTTTGCATTTGTATAATTTTTTATGTTTTTATCAATATCCTTTAAAGTATTTGTATATAGCAGTATATCTTTAAATGGATAATCCAATTTTTTTAATTCTTCAATATATTGTTTGGCATTTTGACAATCTTTCATATCTAAAAAATTAATTGCCATATTTCTTAACGTTATTGCTATTTCAGTATGATTATCAGGAGTGACTATTTTTCTCATCTGCAATGATTCCATATAATAATTAAGTGAATAT
>DAOUPF010000164.1 GCA_030626265.1 Sulfurovum sp. | reverse complement strand
CTGCCATTTATCTCCTCCATGAGGTGGTCTACATTTTGCCCTTTTGCAAATCTCTTTAGTGCAAATCGTAGCATACTCATATCTGACTCTATGCTTTTTGCTATGCCTGGATACTGTACTTTTACTGCTACCTTTTCTCCCTTGTATGTAGCTAGGTGTACTTGCCCCAGACTAGCAGAGCCAAAAGGTTCACTATCAAAACTCTCAAAAAGCTCATGAGGGTGGCTACCTAGCTCTTGTTTGATGATTTTTCGGATGAGAGACTTGTTGATAGGTGGTACGGCATTGAAAGACTGGCTTATCTTTTCTAGATATTCAGGTGGCAGAAAAGGCATACCTAGAGCTATCTGTTGGGCAATCTTCACTGATATACCTTTGAGGTGACCTAGAGCGTCTATGATTATCTGGGCTGTGTCTTCATGGGTTTGGCTTTGATGCTCTTTGGACTTTTCTTTGCTCCCTAGTTTTCTCTTGATATAGCCCTTAGTTTGAGAGGCTCCTATCTTTAGGAGTGCTTTGCCTACTACTTTGCCTCTACCTAATCTACTAGTAGGAAGTGTGTTATGCATTGAGTACCTCTCCTAGCTTTCGCTTGATGAGACTTAGTCCTTTTTTAGGTGCTGTGTATTTCTCTAGTGCAGAGAGCAGGTGAGTCTTGACTAAAAATGTTCCCAAGTCTGAGGCTCTATTTAGTACATTGGATTGCAATATCGCCTCGAGTACACCCATAGAGTGATCTATGAACTGTGTTGTATTCTCATAATACTCAGATTCATCTTTGACCCAGTAGGCGATTACGGCGATATAATAATCCCAAAAGAGCTGAGGTAGATAGCTCTTAAATGGGGGTTCATCTATCTCACCAGACTCTATCGCTATCTCCATCATCTCAGTGGCAATCTCAACAAACTTGGCTTTAGTGTTATATATATCCTCTACCTTGACAGATGATGAGTGAAATGCCATATCAAATATCTGAACGATAAACTCTCTATCCTCCAGATATAGCTCCATCTCAGTCTCTATGAGAGTTTGCAACTGTTCTCTGAGTGTATATGTATGGAAGTCTTCTATATCTTGTAGTTGTGTCATAGTCTCTATATGTTTCTGTTCGATATAGGCATACAGCAACTTCTCTTTAGATGGAAAATAGTTATATATAGTAGGATTACTCACACCAGCATTTTTAGCTATCTCACGCAAAGAGGCATTTTTAAATCCCTTTTCTATGATGAGATCTACGGCTGATTTGAGTATTTTGACTTTAGTTTTTTCTTTGGCTGATTGAGATACTTTCATGTTAAATCCTTAAATATTTAACAAAGTATAGTATAAATAGGTATTTATGTCAAGTTTATTTATAGTATTTTAAATAAATTCTATATTTTCTCTAATTTAGATAGTAACTCATCATGCACCCTACCATTACTCCCCACGATACTCTTATCATCAAAATTAAACTCACAGCCTGTAACATTGGATACTTTTCCACCAGCTTCAAGCAGTATCAAAATCCCTCCTGCTACATCCCATGGTTTTAAGTCTATCTCGTAGAATGCATCTATCTTGCCTTGGGCTAGGTAGCATAGGTCTAAGGCAGCGGCTCCTAGGCGGCGGATGTCTCTGATGTGAGGTAGTAGATTTGTAAGGCAGGCTATGACCCAGTGGTATTCGATGCCTTGATTTACTTTGGCGTAGGGGAAGCCTGTACCGATCAATGATTGCTGTAGACTATCTTGGGTACTTACAGATAGGGGGTTGTCATTTAGGTATGAGCCTTTGCCTTTGAGAGCCCAAAACATCTCATCTAGTATGGGATTGTAGACTACTGCCATGATGGGTATGCCATTCTCCCAGACTCCTATAGAGATAGCTAGATGTGGGAAGCCATGTATGAAGTTTGTAGTGCCGTCTATGGGGTCTATATAGATAGCTTTGTCGTAGTGATAGCTACCATGATGGCTCTCCTCTCCTACAAGGGTATATTCTGAGAACTCCTTCTCCAGTTGGGCTATGATGAACTGCTCTGTAGCTACATCATACTGAGTGACTAAATCAACTACTCCCTTGTGTGTAATCTCTTTTTTGGCGTAGTAACCCTCTTTGACTATCTCTCCAGCTCTGTATGCTATATCTTTGATTATCTGTATATTTTTCATACTCAAAGTATAACAAACTTTTTGGGTATAATCCCCATATGAAAAAGACTATTGGAATTATAATTGCGATTATAACACTTATCACTATGGCATATATAGGCAAGCAAGGTTATATCACAGCCAAAAAATACGAACAGACTACCTATGAACTAAGTCAACAGATGGATGCTGGTACCCTAGCAGAATTTCAGCTCAAAGAGTTGGCAAATCTATTTACATTAGGGCTTGTCAAAAATGACACAAAAGAGAAAATGGAAAAGCTAGAGAAAGATCGACAAATCTATAACAGAGAGTCTCAATCTTATGCGATATATTTTGCCATAGGTGCTTTGGTGATACTAACTCTGTATTTTATTCTATCCCTACAGGGCTTTACTATCACTATATCCATAGCTGCTCTCATAGCTTTGATTAATGGGCTTATCACTCCTATCTTGTTAGTGGTTATACACAAAGAGGTGGAGTATCTAGGAGATGTCATACTCTCTTTTGAGTCCAAAGGCATCATAGGCTCTATCGTCAAACTATATACCAATGGTTCACTAGTGGTAGCTGGAGTGATACTGCTCTTCTCTGTTATTGTACCCGCTTTCAAGACAATCTCTTTGCTTTTCGTTGCTATATTTGAGCATAGTCCTTTTGCTGCAAAGGTTGTTAGGTTTTTCAAACATCTTGGTAAATGGTCGATGCTAGATGTGTTTGTCGTAGCTATACTGCTAGTCTATCTCACTGGAGGCAACTCTGATACTAGCCGTGCAGAGGTAGAGATAGGGTTGTACTTTTTCCTTACTTATGTGATACTCTCTATGCTAGCAAGCTTGAGTGCGGATAGGATGTTACATGAGAACAGTAAAACAGGAAGTGGAGACTTTAGTCCCACTGATAAAGCTATACAATCTTAATTTGTGAAGCTAAAGCACTCACTTCTGAATGCCTTAGTTTTTCTTGTATATTCTCTTCGCTTTCCTTAGAGTGCTCAGCTCAGCATACAAAACTCCCACTACTATCATCACCCCACCAAATAGCTGGATAGGCAGTAGTAGCTCACCTATATATAGATAAGCAAATAGTGCAGCACTAAGTGGCTCCATAGTAAATATCAAGGCAGTTTTGGCAGGGGTAGTATATCTCTGCATACTAGTCTGTGCCCAAAAGGCAAATACAGTAGCAAACAGTACAGTAGTCACAAGAGCCAAGATAAACTCATAACTATAAGTAGTAGGCATAACAGTTCCATCTACTATCAGACCCATAAACATAGATGCAAAAGCAATCACTCCAAACTGTATGACAACGAGAAGCATCACCTCATACTGGCGAGCAAAGCGATCAGTATATAGGATATGCAAGGATACCAGTATGGCACAGAGTAGTGTATATATCTCACCAGAGCCAATACCTACCCCTCCTTGTATAGTCAAAAACCACAGTCCAAGTACAGCAATACCAGCCCCTATGAGTACAGCCACAGATATAGTTCTTTTGAAAAATAGGTATGCTATGAATGGTATAAATATAACATTAAGCCCAGTGATAAAGGCTACTGTAGAAGAGAGAGTTAGAGTCAGAGCATAGGTCTGAAATGCAAAAGCAAAGAAATTAATAGATCCTAGCAGTATAGATGCCCATAGTGTTGATTTTGTGAATTTATCCCAATGTTTCCAAGAGATAATTGCCATCAGTAAAAATGCCAAACCAAATCTCCAGAAAAGAAAAGTATAAACAGGTATAGCACTAATAGCATCTTGCACCAGTACAAAGGTAGTACCCCAACTAATAGCAACAAAAAGTAGGGCTATATCTGCCTGATATGACTTTATCTGCACTTTTTTATATAACCATTTTTACGGCACTATGTTCAGAGAAGGCTTTGAAGATTCTATTTCTCTCCTCTTCACTCTCTACCTCGCAGCTAGCGTTGTAGCTATGAAACTTGCCAGTCTTTGATATATTGCCTGGTGAGAGTAGATGTTTTTTATCTCCCATCACTTCAGCTATACAAGACTCTAAAGCATCTACGTCTCTGCCAATGATTTTATAACCCCAGCTAGTAGGGTAGTCAATATCTGGTTTTGTTTTGCAAGTGTTATCTAGTGTCATCATAGTATATCCCTATCTACTAAAATCCCCAGAGTTTCCTCCAGATTTTTTCTCTAGCTGTACAGTTCGTATGATCATACCTTTATCTATAGCTTTTAGCATATCAT
>DAOUPF010000297.1 GCA_030626265.1 Sulfurovum sp. | reverse complement strand
ACTTTACCTATCATTTTTTCTCCTCTTTCTTATTTCATTGACTCAACACCACTGATAATCTCAATGAGTTCAGTAGTAATCGCTTCTTGTCGTGCTTTATTATATTTTACACTCAGGGTCTTTACCATATCTCTAGCATTATTTGTGGCCGATTCCATAGCTTGCATACGAGAGCTATGCTCTGCTGCTAATGAATCGATAAGTGCATAATACATAGTATACTCTAGATATCTCTTTACAAGAGCTTCAAGTAAAGTATCATCATCATCTGGCTCAATCTCTAGCTCTGATGAAGAGACTGCATCAGTAGGAATCATACTAGCATCTACTGGTACTGCCTGCTCTTCTCTAATCTCTTGAGTAATCATATTGACATATCCATTATGAATGATGATGACTCTATCAGTATTACCTTTGATATAGTCCTCTACAGTCTCATTGATAAACTCTGCTGCTTTCTCATATGTAGGTGATGCACTCAAACCTTCAATTTTCTGTAACATCTCTACATTGTTAAACTTGAAGTAAGAAATTCCTTTCTTTCCAATTGCACGCAATCTAACTTTAACACCGCGTTCTCCAAACTCATCTAGGAGTGTTCTAACTCTCTTGATAGTCTGTGAGTTGAAACCACCACAGAGACCTTTGTCTGCTGTAACGAATACGATATCTACAATTTTAGGATTTTTAATCTCTCTAAAGTAGATATTGTCTAGCGACTCTCCATCCTTGGAGATATTCGCTGCGATTTCATTAATCATTTCAGTGATTTTTGCGGCATATACTTTAGATTGTCTAGCAAGCTCTTCAGTTCTCTTCAATTTAGCAGAAGAGACAAGCTTCATAGCTCTAGTCGTCTTCTGTGTATTCTTGACACTGCTTATTTTGCGTTGTATCTCTTTTAAGTTAGCCATTTTTTAGCCTTTACTTATGCTGAAAATTGTGTCTTGAAGTCTTCAATTGCTTTACGCAACTCATCTTCAGTACCACTTTCAATCTTCTTAGTATCTCTGATTGAATCAAGGATTCCAGCATACTTAGAGTCAATAAATGAATTAAGCTCTTGCTCAAATCTACCAACTGAAGCTACTGGGATATCATCCAAGAATCCTTTTGTACCAGCAAATACTGCGATAACTTGCTTCTCAACAGGAACTGGAGAGTAAGGTGGTTGCTTAAGTATCTCTACCATTCTCTCACCACGCTCTAGCTGATGACGGCTATGCTCGTCCAAGTCACTTGCAAACTGTGCAAACGCCTGAAGCTCACGATATGATGCAAGGTCAAGTCTAAGAGTACCAGCTACTTGTTTAGTAGCTTTGATCTGTGCAGCACCACCAACACGAGAAACTGAAAGACCAACATTAATCGCTGGACGAACACCTGAGTTGAACAGGTCAGTCTCTAGGAATATCTGACCATCAGTGATTGAGATAACATTTGTAGGGATATAAGCAGCAACATCTCCTGCTTGTGTCTCAATGATAGGAAATGCTGTGATAGAACCAGCTCCTAACTCATCATTGAGTTTTGCAGCACGCTCTAACAATCTTGAGTGTAGATAGAAAACATCACCTGGATATGCTTCACGACCTGGAGGACGACGAAGAATCAATGACATCTCACGATAGGCAACAGCATGCTTAGAAAGGTCATCATAGAAGATAACTGCATGACGAGAGTTGTCTCTAAAGTACTCAGCCATAGTGACACCAGCATAAGGAGCCAAGAATTGAAGTGCAGGAGCATCTGAAGCACCTGCGTTGATGATGATAGTATAACTCATAGCATCATGCTCTTCTAGCTTCTTAACTATAGATGCGACTGTTGACTGCTTCTGACCTATGGCTACATAGATACATATAACATCTTGACCTTTTTGGTTGATGATAGTATCTATCGCAATTGTAGTCTTTCCAGTCTGTCTGTCACCAATGATAAGCTCTCTCTGACCTCTTCCAACAGGAACCAATGCATCAATAGCTTTGATACCAGTTTGAAGTGGCTCATGAACTGACTTACGAGCCATGATACCAGGTGCTTTCTCTTCAACAAATCTCTTCTCATTGCTCTCTATTGGACCTTTGCCATCGATTGGCTCACCAAGTGCATTTACAACTCGTCCAACCATACCATCACCAACTGGCACTTCAAGTAGAGCTCCAAGACGCTTAACGCTCATGCCCTCACTAATACCATCAGTCGATCCTAGAACAACGATACCTACACTTGCTTCTTCAAGGTTAAGAACCATTCCTCTTATACTATTTTCAAACTCGATCATTTCACCAGCCATAACATTGTTTAGTCCGTAAACCTTCGCAATACCATCACCAACACTAACAACCTTACCTACTTCATTTATATCTACATCTATCTCAAAATTCTCAATTCTCTCTTTGATTATCGAGCTTATTTCGTCTGCTTGCAATTTTGCTGCCACCTCTTCTCCTTTCTATGTATATTTATTTTAGAGTGCTTTTTGGATATAGTCTAACAGTGATGCTTTGACTCTATCTTTAGAAAAATTAAGCTCCAAGCCCAAATCCTCAACCTCAACCTTAACACCATTTAAATCACTTGTCACCTGCTCTAGTTTGATATCAGCCCCACTATGTACAGAAAGTGCTTTTTCAAGCTTCTCTAACTGTTCAGTGTTCAATGCATTTCTGCTTTCGACTTTACCTTCAAAACTATTT
>DAOUPF010000070.1 GCA_030626265.1 Sulfurovum sp. | reverse complement strand
TATTATCGAAGATCATTGTTTTGGTAAGCTTAGTGTAGAAAATAAAAACAGTGGTGCAGTATTTAAAGTGTCATTGAGAGGAGCATCATTGTGAAGATGAAGAAGATTACTGAAAAAAGCAATAATATTAGATTATTATTTGTTGAAGATGAGTCTGTATCCAGAGAACTAATGATGTCAATCTTAAAAAACTTTTTTGTAGATATTACAGTGGCTGTTGATGGTCTGGATGGATTTGAAAAGTTTCAGAAAAATAAAATAGATTTAATCATCACTGATATCAATATGCCAAATATGAATGGTTTTGAGATGATTAAGAAGATCAGAGGTATAGATGAGAATACCTCTATAGTGGTACTATCAGCATATAGCGAAGCAGAATATTTTATCAAGGGTATTGAGCTGGGAGTTGATGGATATTTGCTAAAACCTTTTGATTTAGAACAGTTTGTAAGTGTTTTAGGTACTTTGCTAAAGAATATTCAACTTAAAAAAGAGATTAAAGAGGTAAAAGAACGAACAGAGTTGGCTCTTCTAGGTAGCAAAACTTCTATACTAGACTGGGACCTTACAAATAATAATTTTTATATTTCTTCTAACTGGAAAGAGATGCTTGGATTTAGTGATGAAGAGTTGTCCAATAATATCTCGACATGGAATCAGAGGGTTCATAGAGATGATAAAAAGGTGGTTTTCTCTTTACTTGATAAAATTGAAACAGATAAAATAGAGTTCTTTGAAAATATTCATCGTCTCGAACATAAAGATGGGTCTTGGGTGTGGGTTTTGGGCAGGGCAAAGATACTATATGATACGAAAGGTAAAGCTATTCGTATGGTTGGCACTCATACAGATATAACAGAAGAGAAGGAGTTACAGTTAAAGGCTACCCATCGTGCACAGATCATTGAACAAATTCATGATAGTGTTATATCGACAGACCTTGATGGGGTCATTACAAGTTGGAATGCTGGTTCAGAATCTCTCTTGGGATATAAAAGTGATGAAATGATAGGCCAGCATATCTCTATGATATATAGAGAAGAGGATATTAAATCCTTTCAGGAAAATATTGATTTATTGATGAAAAATGGAGAGTATCATACTTTTATACGTATGATTAAAAAATCTAAAGATATTGTTGATGTTGATCTGTCTCTCTCAATTTTAAGAGATGAGAAAGGCAAACCTATAGGAAGGATAGGCTACTCAAAGGATATAACTATACGAAGGGCTGCAGAGATTGCACTGAAAGAACAGCACAGTTATCTACAGTCAATTATAGATGGTGTAAATGATCCTATCATGGTAATAAAAGAGGATTATACAACAAGCCTTATGAACCATGAACTTAGAAAAACATTGAAAAATATAAAAATAGCTAATTCTGAGCAGCCAAAGTGTTATGAGATTTTTTATAATCGTTCAGAGCCATGTAATGGCATTGACTATCCTTGCCCACTAATGGACGTCATGAAGACAAAAGAGCATATTTCTGTAGTGCATACTCGCTATATTGATGATAAAAAGCACTATATAGATATTTCCGCAACACCACTCTTTGATAAAGAAAAAAATTGTATCGGGGTTATAGAATCGTCAAGAAATATTACCTCTCATCTTGAGACAAGAGATGAATTGGAAGAGCAGAAAAATATTTTATATTATCAAGCTCATCACGATGTTGTTACCAGATTTCCAAATCGTACTTTTTTCAATAAGAAATTGAAAGAAGAAATCAGAATATCCAAAGAAAATAATATGCAATTTGCACTGTTCTTTATAGATATTGATCACTTTAAAGAGATCAATGATTCACTAGGACATAGGGCAGGAGATGAAGTCCTAAAAGTAGTAGCCAGTAGAATCAATCAGGTGATCAGAGAAAAAGATGTGCTGGCTCGCTTGGGTGGTGATGAGTTTACCGTGATAATGAAATCTATACAAAAAGTAAAAAATGTATCTATCTTGGCAGAAAAGATTCTTAATATATTTAGAGAGCCAATTACTATTGACAGTCATATGATTTATATCTCTAGCAGTATAGGCATTAGCCTATATCCTGATGATGGAAATGTTTCTCACGATCTTCTAAAGTATGCTGATGCAGCTATGTATAAGGCCAAAGGAGAAGGACGAAATAATTTTCAATATTATAATACAAAGATGACTAAGCTAGCCCTTGAGAGGATCGTAATGGCAACAGATCTTAGAAAATCACTTGTAAATGAAGATTTTTTAGTCTATTATCAGCCACAAGTAAATGCTGAAAGCAATAGGATAACAGGAATGGAGGCTCTTGTTCGATGGCAACATCCTACGATGGGATTAATATACCCTGATAAGTTTATATCTTTAGCAATGTCTACAGGAATAATCATTGAGATGGATAGGTTTGTTATGAGAGTGGCTATGGCTCAAATAGCTAAATGGTATGAAAAAGGACTAATGCCAGGTATATTGGCACTTAATCTTACTCAAAAACAGCTTTTGAAAAAAGATTTTATAAGTATGCTTGAAAATATACTAGAAGAGACTAAATGTAATCCAAAATGGATTGAGTTTGAAGTTACTGAAGAGCAGATTATGACAGACCCAATAAGAGTGATAGAGATTTTAAAACAAATACGAGATATGGGGATAAAGCTGGCAATTGATGATTTTGGTACAGGATACTCTTCTCTTTCTCATCTTAAAAAGTTACCTATCGACATGTTAAAGATAGACCAGTCTTTTATACAAGACATACCCAATAATAAAGAAGATGTTATTATCACAAAATCTATTATTTCTTTGGCTAAAAGTTTATGTCTTAAGGTTATTGCAGAGGGTGTTGAGATAAAGGAACAAAAAGAATTTTTAGTAGAAAATGGTTGTAAAAATATTCAAGGAAATTTTTATAGTAAAGCAATACCATCATCTGAAATGGAGCAAGTTCTTCTAAGGTACTTTATTTTTGGAGAAGATTTTAAAAACTGATAATAATAATTTAATGTATCTATTATAAGCAATAAAGGAACTGTACACAAAAATAGCAGAATTAAAACAGAAATAAACTAACCCCCAAACCAGCATTAGGATATAATCACTATATGAAAACAGAATATAAAATCGATTTAAAACTATATAAAGATATCAGATGAGTGCATTTAGCATACAGCTCATCAATGGCTGTCTAATCTCTGATATAGAACAAGAGGACAAAAATCAATTCCAATCACTGCAACAACTAGGAGCTATAGAAGAGATAGATGGTCTCTGGAGGCTTGGGGGTCTCTATCGTGCTGGTAGGATGTATCTAGGTAAAGATGGTAGAGGGTATGTAGAGGCTCAGAGTAAAGAGCAGAGAGATTTGCTAGTAGAGCCTGACCATCTTTGGGGTGCAAGAAATGGTGATGTAGTCGTAGTCAAGAGAATCATTGCTAGACGTGGGAGAGCTAGTGGAAAAGTGAAGCTAGTGATAGAAAAAGCTCATATGTTTACTATAGCTTACACTCACCGTGATGATCAGGGACATTTCTCTGTGTTAAATATCCGCACAGGAGAGCCAACAGCAGCTGTGATGGATGGTATGGACCTCAAAGCTTTCAAGATAGGTACTGTACTCAAAGTAGATATAGATGATGGCAAAGTGCTAGAGGTGTTTGGTCACTTGGATGATCCATTTGTAGATGAGAAGATATCTCTAGCACTATATGAGAGAGAGGATGAGTTCCCTATAGAGTGTATAGATGAAGCAGTAGCTGTAGAGACTATAGTAGATAGAGAGCAGCATAAAGAGCGTGTGGATTTGTCAGAGTTGGATTTTTGTACTATAGATCCAGTGACGGCAAAAGACTTTGATGATGCTATCTATTTTGACATGGAAGCTCATACTTTATATGTGGCTATCGCTGATGTGAGTCACTATGTACCGTATTTTACAGATATAGATAAAGAGGCTAAAAAGAGAGGCTTTACCACATATCTACCTCACAAATCTTTCCCAATGCTACCACGAGAACTGAGTGAAAATATCTGCTCCCTCAAGCCTAGAGTAGATAGGCTAGCATTTGTAGCCAAGATAGAGCTAGACAGAGCTACTCTGAAGCCTATCAAAGAGGAGTTTTTTGAGGCTATTATCCACTCTAAACATCGTTTCAATTATGAAGATGTAGATAAAATCATCGATAATGGTGGCAGAGATGCTACAGGAAAAGTAGCAGAGATATTAAGGTACTTGCTTCCTCTACAGAAGATTACAACTAGACTAAGAAAAGCTAGACTACTGAATGGTTTTGACTTCCGTAGTGAGGAGACTAGGATAGCATTGGGTGCAGATATGCTACTCAAAAGTACGACCATAGAGACAGGTACACCATCACACTCTTTAGTGGAGGAGTGTATGCTTCTAGCCAATCAAGCATCAGCCAAGAGGTTTGATGGTGATGGAGATGGTATATTTCGTATACATGAACCACCACAGCTATCACGTACAGAAGCGCTACTCTCTGAGCTAGCGGCTATAGGGCTTTTTGTAGAGAGTTATGAGGACTCCCCTTCACTTATACGAGCTATCCAAAAAGAAGCCGATAGGATGGATCTAGCGTCAGAGGTAGATGCCATGGTCATCAAGTCTCTTCGCCGTGCTAGCTATGGGGCTCACAATGCAGGGCATTTTGGTCTAGGATACAGCCATTATAGCCACTTTACCTCTCCTATACGCCGATATGCTGACCTCATACTGCACCGCCTCATCAAAGCACAACTAAGTGATGACAAAGAGGAGATGGAGTATCTCTTGCGAAACATCGAGCCACTATGTGCCAGAGTATCAGACCTAGAGCGAGAAGCTACCAAATGTGAGTGGGATTTCAGAGATCGTAAATTTGCCAGATGGGCTCAGACACAAAAAGGTATGTTCTTTGAAGCGGAGGTCATAGAAGCTGGAGAGAGTGCCAAAGCAGTGCTATTGGGTGACATAAAAGGCATAACAGTCAACCTAAAAGGTGATGGTGTAATGCTTTTTGATAAAATACGAGTGATGATAACAGAAGTAAATATACCACAGGCTATAGTGATGGTGGAGCTGGTAAATAAGCTAGATATTGATGTGATGGAGTTGTAAATGTACCAAAGAGAATTTGAACAACGCCTGACCAAAGAGATGCCTCATTCTGTGTTGATGTTTGGTGAGAATGACTATATGATAGAGTATTATGCTGACTATTATAAAAAGAAGTTGGATGCTAGTGATAGTATGCTTACTCTATATCATGAGGAGTATAACTTTGAGCAGGCGAAGGGGTATCTCTCTCAGAGTTCTCTTTTTGGAGGGATTAACTTTTTGCTCATTCGTAAAGAGAAGAAGATACCTAAAAAAGAGCTAGACATACTCATAGAGCTGACAAAGAAAAATAGTGACAATTATCTCTTCTTTGCTTTTGGAGGAAGTGCTGCGGATGCTAGAGGCTTGCAGAGTAGCTTTACGGATAAAAAGGGTGGAGTTTGGGTTAGATTTTTTGAGGCTAATATTCGTGATGGTGTGGCTATGCTGACGCAAAAGGCACAGACCATTGGGCTAGATATAGACCACTATGCACTATCTCACCTCATGACTGTACTCAATAACAACTTGGCATTATGCAGCAATGAACTAAGCAAACTAGCTATACTAGGAACCAAAGTAGAGAGCCGTGATATAGATAGGCTAGTCTACTCAACTGCACCATTAGCAATCGAACAGTTACTCATAGACCTATTTGCTAGAAAGCCAATCACTGATACTATATCCAAGCTACTTGAACTTGGTGAAGATGAGTTCTCCATCCTCCGCTCAACTCAGTTTTTTGTCAATCAAATGTTTCTGTTTCATGCATATATTCGTATACATGGACAGCCAGACTCAAAGGCTATACTAGGCTATAAACTGCCTCGTCATATAGAAGAGCAGAAAGCTTCACTAGCACTGAAGGTAAGAACAGCATCTTTGCTTAAAATATATGAACACCTACTAGAGTCAGAGCTGAGAATCAAAAAACCAGGCTGTGATAAAGAGAGCTTGCTTTATGGTACTCTGGTGAAGTTACAGAGTTACTTATAATTATTTGTGATTGCTATCTATCTCTATGATGGTATGAACATTTCCTCTAGGGTTGAAGTCTACTATGATTTTCAACCATCTTGGGTTTAGCCCATCATATAAAGTATCAAAAATCTCATTTGCACTATTTTCATGTGAGATATATCTATCCATAAAAGAGTTTATATATAGTTTTATAGCTTTTAACTCTACTACTTTTTTATCAGGTGTGTACTCTAGCTTGATAGTAGCAAAATCAGGATATCCACTTCTAGGGCATTTACACATGAACTCTGGTAGCTCTATTTTGATAGTATAGTTTTTCTTATGCTCATTTGGCCAGAAATTTTCTGGGTCTGTTATATCGAACTCTTTTATCTCTTTTTCACCGTATTTCATCTGTAGTCCTATTGTATTTGATTGTAAATATGCCAATATGACATATTTTTGCTATTTTATCAAAAAATCATATACAATAGCATTATGACAAAACTAACAAAACATATCCCAGCACTAGAGCTGATGAAAAAGTATCCCAAAGAGCTTAACTACAAAGGAAACTTAGAGATATTGGAGCGTCCTAAAGTCTCTATGGTAGGCACTAGAAGACCATCTACATATACCAGACAGCAGACTTTTGAGATAGCCAAAGCTCTAGCACAAAGAGGAGTAGCAGTAGTTAGTGGGGCTGCTATGGGAGTGGATGCTATAGCGCATATGGGGGCAGGTGCCGAGAACACTATAGCTGTGATGGCAACAGGTATTGAT
>DAOUPF010000372.1 GCA_030626265.1 Sulfurovum sp. | reverse complement strand
GTTCTTGTTATTGAATGGTGGAACACTTGTTCTGAAAAAAGATGCTCTTGTTCCAGTTGATAAACTTACTACCCATCCATCAGGATAGTAAACTTGTTGACCCCCACCTACAACTTCATTAGTACCTCTTTGCCAAACATTAAAGCTACCATTGATGAGTTTGTTCCTATTAGATAACAACGCCAAAGTCTTAACATCTACAGATGCTAGACCATCCACACTCTCTAGTGTATTAGTTTTTAATTTACTCATTTCCATCTCCCTATAGCTGTGAGCTGAACATTTATTCCATCAGTAGTTGCAACGCCTGAAGTAAGCCCTTTAATATAAGAACATGATGCTGTTAGTATACTTGATACCTGAACACTATAATACCCTGGTGTACTACCATTGAAAGCTATCTGTACCACTGGTACTTCAGTAAAAGGAACTGGATATGTCCAAGGTATTGTGCTGCCACTGTCATCCGCATCAGAATGGATACATATCAAAGTACCGTCAGGAAACTTAGTCCATGAACCATTAGCATTAGAGCCACTCTCTATGCCAAAGGCACTAGTTATCTCAACCTCTTCATCTGTAGCCAATATATCATCTACTACTAGAGATACTGAACCACCTGCATTACTCTTTAATTTTAATTTACTACTCATTACTTCCACCTTCCTATTGCTTGCCAGTCACATGGGAATGGATTCCATATTGCTGCGGTTGAATCTGTTACTAACGCAAGTCTGTAGAAATTACATCCAGTTGCTACTTTATACTTAACTTTAACAGTAAGCATTGTTGTACTATCACTATCTACACCCATAGCAGTTATTGAATAATCACCTACAAATGCCACTGGATATGTGACCAAATCACCCTGTCCACCTGTTCCAAAAACTGACCCTCTTTGAAGTAACGTGCCATCGGGAAACTTAGTCCAACCATCGCCACTCTCTATGCCTCCATTGTCTTCAACCAAGGCTACCTCTTTATCATTACTGTATAGCTTATCTGCTATATATTTTAACATACCCATTATAGTACCACCAATATTGAATTGTCAGGTACGGTTATCACCACACCATCTGCTATAGTTGGACTTACTACTGAAGCACTTGCACCATCTGCAATAGTAAAGTCGTTTGTAACCTCGTTAGGAGATGTAACAAAAGGACTCCAAAAAGACCCTTCAGCTACTCCCTTACTTGTTAGGGTCTCATGTGCATGGTTAACCTCACTAGGTAGTCCAGCTGTAATACCATCTATTTGATTTTGTAAGGCTGTATCTGCCGCATCTACATATATAGTTAAAGTATTAATCTCCCCATCTACATATATAGTCAATGCACTAATCTCACTATCTACATATCCTACAGAAGCTCTCTCAATCCATGCAGACCATACATCTCCACCATCGTCATAAAACCTATCATACCATTTATGACTAGTAGCTAAATATACCCTCTGTACCTTATTAGATATGGCAGTATTAATAAACTGCTCTATTAATATTAGACCAGCCTCTGGTGCATTAGCTACATTCTCTCCAGTAAATATACCTATATTATCTATAGTGTTACAGTCTGTAATACTACCTTGAGAAAATCTCATTACTTGGTTGTGTGGAGTAACACCCATAGAGTCAGTAGGTATACCTATACCCTCTGTAGTATCAGTCCTACCATTATCATTAGCATCATATACAGCCTTAGTCATATCTCCAGCACCTACATTAGTAACTGTATCAAGTACATATTGCTTGTTTGCTGGGACTGTTCCTATAGCTCCAGTATAGTCTGGACTAGCTGTAGTACCATCAAGAGCCATTACATTAGCTGCATCAGCTTTAATATCTACTAGGTTATCTATCTCTGTTTGGTTATATCCTGCCGCTTCTAGAGCATCAAGTTGTGCTTTATTGACTACATCATCCGCATCAATACCAGTACTAGCCTTGAAAGGAGTTACTGCATTACCGCCTAGAGGCTCTTTAGTAGCTACCTCTTG
>DAOUPF010000235.1 GCA_030626265.1 Sulfurovum sp. | reverse complement strand
CAGGCTATTAATGGTCAGTATGGTAACAAGGCTATGAATAGTCCTGAGTCTATACAGTTAATTAACATGTTAAAGGATGATAACACACCAGCAGAAGTGAAGACATGGGCTAAGGATAGGCTAGATCATATCTCAAGCTTTGCTGAAAGTAAACAGAGCTCATTTAATGAGAAAAGAGAAGCCTTACAACAGACTGTAAACCCAGCTACAGGAAAGCTGTATACAGCAGATGAATCCACTAGACAGACTATAGGTGGTTCTACAGCTATGAATCAGACTTTAGACACAGCTAGAACAGCTAGTAACTTAACACCAGCTACTGGTTTTGATGCTGCACAGCCTATAACTGAAGAGGATGTAGCCAAAGAAGCTAGTGTTAGAAATGATGCTGCTATTATGGATACTAACACTAAGAAGAGACTGGATGCTACACTTGATACAGCTAAAACAGTGTCTCAAATGAGTAAGCTTAAAAATGATGTGGTTAAAGCCATTAAAGATGATGAGTTTAGGTCAGGTGTCTTTGATTCAGTTAGGTCTTGGGCTAACAAACTCCTACCAAAGGATATTAAAGCAGGTCTGACAGTTAGTGAGATAGAGTCTCAAACTAAGCTTGATGCTAGGGCAGCAATGGCTGTATCGGCATACATCAAAGCACTATCAGGAGCATCCTACACAGATAATGAGCTTAAAGATAAAATGGTTCAGCTATCTGGTTTGTGGTCTGATCAAGAACACATCAGACAAGCAACAATGGAATCCTTTGTATCAGAGATATCAACAGATTTTGATAAGGATTTGAAGTGGTTGGAGAGTGTAGGACTACATAGAACAGCCAAAGACAGATATAAAACAGCTTATGGTCAGAGCACTTCTAAAGCTACAGTTGAAGTACCTATAACTAAAGCACAAGCTTCAGTTAATATGAGAAAAGATAACACAGGTGATGCAGGTTTTATTGGTAGTGATGGTACTACATACAACAAAACAAACATCTTTAAGTAAGGAGAATAAGATGCCAAACACACCAAGTGCTACAGCACTAAAGAACATGGACAGAGCTAATGAGCATGATACTGGATTCAATCCTATATCTACAGAAGCTGGCTCAGGTGGTTTACCATCAGAAGCAATCAGTAACATAGCACAGCAGAATGTAGCTGCATGGGCTAATAAAGATAAAAAAGAGTCATCTTATCAGCCACTACCTGAGGCAGACTATGATGTTAATACATCTGGTGGTCTAGGCTATGGTAGTGTTACTAATGATCTAGATGCAGAAGCTGTAACCCATCAAATTAGATATGGTGAGGAAGAGCCTTTTACACCTAATGAAGTTGATAGTATCTTAGATATGGTTATAGGTTCAGACAAGGCTATTCAAGACCTAGACCCTAAAGTAGCAAAAAAGCTTGGTGGTCTTGATTATGTACCAACTTTAGTAGCTAAAAAGGTTATGAGTAAAGTAACAAATGCTAATGATACTCATCAAGCACGTAGAGTTATAGATGAGGTACTTGAATCACTTGGTTATGATGCTGAAGAAGTGAAAGAGAACATAGATGCATCCTCTAGGTTTGTGGATGGATTAACAACCTCAGTACTTGAAGTAATGCATGGGGTTGATAAAACCCTTGGTGTTAGTGACAAGCTAGGTATTATAGAGCACATTGATGGTGATTCAGTGGTTAAAAGAGCTGCAGATAGATCAAGATATGAAACTGAGACTGCTAACGAGTTCTATAAAATCTACAACTCAAGCAGAGATATGACGGATTCAAGACTCATATCACCAGCACTAAATGTTGTTGGTGGTTTGGGAGAAGCTGCCCCATCAGTTGTTGTTGGTGCTGCTATGCCTCTTAGTAAGATGGGATTAGCAGCTGATGCTGTGAGTCAAGGTGTTCTTATGGCTGCTCAGAGAGAGGGTTCTTATGCGTTTCAGGATGATGACTCAGCACATATTAGAGATATAGGTATGAACCTTACAGCCTACCTACTCACTAATGCTGTTGCTGGTAGGTTAGGATGGCTTAATGCAGATGTAACACGTGAAAACATAGTTAAGGGCTTGGATAAAAGCATGTATGGTGTAGAAGCTGGTGTTGGTAAGCTTGTTGGGAGTGCTAAGAACAAGGTTAACAACCCTATAAAGTCTCCAGAGTACAACTTTAATAAAGAGCTTAGAGTCTCATTAGACAGAGCTGTTAAGGTTGCTAATGATTCAAAAGAGAATATCTTAACTATTGACCCTAAAAAGCTTCATCTTAGTGAGCAGGATTTACAACATCTCTATGCTAAAGAGGTAGCTGATAGCCTTGGAATTGATCTTTTTGATGTAGATGCAGCTGATTTTAAAGCTATTAGAGCAGAGATGGCTAGTAACCCAGCATCACTAATAAAGCTAAGAAAGGCAACAAATAAGGGAATGGTTAGTGCTCAAGCAGAGCTTATAGCTCTACAGACAAAGCTTTCTGTATTAGGTGGTGATCCTCATGCTACAGCTAGTAGGGTACTTAATGACATAGATAAGTTTGAGCTGCATTATAAAACAGAAGCTAAGAAAGCATATAATAGCCTTAAAGAAATACCAAACATGGACGATAAATTGTCTCTTGGTAGTGAGTTTAAGCGTGCTGTTACTAAGCTTGATGATTTAGCCATACCTAGAGATGTTATGGCTAAGATGGATACCCATCTAAAGGGGATTAGTTCTAAGCAAAGCATTAATGATATGATTAAAGAGATTAAACTGTTGGGTGCCAAGGCTAGAGATGCTGAAAAAGGCTCTACAGAAGCACTTATGTGGGGCAGGGCTGGGGAGTTAGCTAATGACTTTCTGGTTGAACAAGCCAAAAAGCATCCTTTGGGAGTATCTGCACTAGTAGATTTAAAGCTTGGTAATCAGTTCTGGCGCAACTACAAAGCACCTAGTGCTAAACTGTTCAGCTCAGATAAGAACTTTATACCACAGTTTAGAAAGGCTATGGAGGATAATCCAGTTGCTGCTGTACAGAAGATTAGAACTAAAACACACTGGAATCAACTTAAGCATGTATTAACTCCTGAGGGCTTGAACATGGTTAGGGCAAGGATTATAGGGTCTAAACAGTCTGACAACATAGGTGTTTATGCAAATAGGGTGTTACAGATAGATAATGAGTTAGGTGGTCATATCTTTGGACAATCTAACTGGTCACAGATTAAGGGTGTAGCTAAACTAAACAGTTATATGAGTGATCGTATACAAGCTATAGGAACTAAAGCACCTGAGGTAGCAGCACAAATGAGTAACGCTTTGCTTCATGGCTCTGCTGGTACATACCT
>DAOUPF010000181.1 GCA_030626265.1 Sulfurovum sp. | reverse complement strand
GGATAGAGTTTCACACCGGTAAGTATGCCAATATATATGCCATGCTATATAGTAACCTAAATAATAGCATATATAGTATCCCCGAGCTAGAGCTACCTCGATCAACTCTAAAAAGTATGCTAGATCATGAGCTAGAAAACCTACGTAAGCTTAGCTGTCATGCTGCCGAGTCAGGATTGAGAGTGGCTGCTGGACATGGACTCAATTATAATAATGTATCAGACATAGTAGATATCGAGACTATAGAAGAGCTAAATATAGGGCAAAGTATCATAGCACGGTCTGTATTTACTGGGCTAGAGCAAGCTATACTGGATATGAAAGCTTTATTGATACGATAAAGTGATTTAGATTTAGAAAATAAAATACATGGTGTTGTGAGGACACAACACTCTACGGGGAAAATTATGAAAAAAGTTGCTATATCTGTAGGAGACTTGAATGGCATAGGAGTGCAACTTGCACTTCAAAATCATAAAATAATATCTACTATAGTAAATCCCATCTACTGCATAGACAAAGAGATGCTAAAACAGGCTTCAAAAAAACTCCAAATTGATATACCTAACAACTTCCAAACTATAGAGTATATAGCACCCTACTTTAAGATAGAAGCTGGTCTAGTTACTAAAGAGAGTGGAGCTTATGCTTTTGCATCTTTTGAAAAGGCTGTAGAACTTGCACGAGATAAAGAAGTAGATGCTATGACCACACTACCTATACACAAAAAGGCATGGGAGCTAGCAGGGATCAAGTATAAAGGCCATACAGATGCTCTGAGAGATTTCTTTGATGCTGAGGCTATTATGATGCTTGGCTGTGAGCAGATGTATGTAGCTCTATTTACTGAGCATATACCTCTAAGAGCTGTAGCAGACAGTATCAATGAAAAAGATTTAACTAGATTTTTATTGGACTTTTATGCTTCTATTTCCCATTCATCGGGGACACAGCTTGACTTTTTTTCAAAAAGTCAACCAATGTCCCCTCGCACAATTGCTGTGCTAGGATTAAACCCACATGCAGGGGATGATGGGGTATTGGGTGATGAAGAGACTATCATTCAAGAAGCTATAGATAATGCAAATATAAGCATTAATCCATGTTATCGTCGGGGAGAGGACACCCCGACCTACAGTAATCCTCTTGTGCCAGATGTGGCATTTACATCTAATGTGCGTAAACACTATACACACTATGTCGCCATGTATCATGACCAAGGGCTTGCCCCACTAAAAGCACTATATTTTGATGAGGGGATTAATGTATCTTTAAATCTACCTATCCTTAGAACTTCGGTAGATCATGGTACTGCTTTTGATATAGCATACAGAGGAGTAAAATTAAGTAATTTAAGTTATATAAACGCAGTTAAATATATCGTATAAAATTAAGGTAACCTTCTAATAGTAGTCTTCAACAGAATAATACACCAGCTTCATCCTCTACCACATCACACTGCTCATTCATCTTCTCACAGTATTCCTCTTGGCATTTCTGGCAGACATAATGATATCTCTGATTGTCATAATGAATAGTATCACCAGTATTTATATCACTATAACACTGGGCACATACATTTGTAACTCGTAGCAAGATCTCTTCAGTAGCAGTTTGGGTTATGAAACATTGGGACATTGTTCTACTCCGATAATTTTTTTATCATCTCTTGGGCACTCTCTAGTGAGCTATCTAACTCAAATGCTCTAGTATATCCTACTAGTGCCTCTTTGTTGCGTCCTAAGTCATACAGAGTATTGGCATAGTTGTAGTGGTGAGGTGCATACTCACTATCTAGCTCTATAGCTCTCTCATGATGCTTCTCTGCTAACTCCTCTTTTCCTTGTTTATGTAGAATATTTGCTAGCAATACATGAGCCATATCATCACTATCATCTATCTCTAATATCAAAGAGAAAGACTCTTCTGCTTTTTCATACTCTTTAGTCTGAGTAAATACATATCCGCTTCTTTGCAGAGCATCTATATTTTGACTATCTATTATGAGAGCACTCTGTAGTGCTTTGGTTGCCTCTTCGAAATCATCTTTTTCTATCGCTTCATCAGCTACAGCAAGTAGCTCAGTCATACGACTAGGATGAACTACTGGCTTGGAAAATATCTTATCAGGCTCAGAGATACCGCCTATCTGTTCATTTGGAGTTTTCGCCTCAAAATCAATTCCTCGTTTTGGGTGATCTCCTGAAAAAAGTTGCTTAAAAAACATATAAAAAACTGCTGCTGATACTATCATCAACAGTAATTGAAAAGTTGTCATTGATATTCCTTATGTGATTATAGAATGATAGTATTTTTCTGCTTTAGTAAACCAAAAAGTATCAATATAGAGCTATAATACCAAAAATAAAAAGGATAATATTATGGGTCTAAAAGAACAGATTAAAGACGATATCAAAGTAGCTATGCGAGCTAAAGATACACTCAAAAGAGATACTTTGCGTAATATCCAAACTGTCGTAAAACAGATAGAGGTAGATGATAGAAGAGATGTATCTGATGAGGATGTGGAGAAAATACTCATGAAGTATGCCAAGCAGAGAGAAGATGGTATGGTTCAATTCAGAGATGCAGGAAGAGATGACTTAGCAGACAAAGAAGAAGCAGAGCTAAAGATAGTCAAAAGCTACTTACCTGAACCACTAAGCGATGCAGAGCTGACAAATATCCTAAAAGACATCATAGAAAAAGTAGATGCTAAAGGTATGCAAGATATGGGCAAAGTCATGGGTGCAGCCAAGAGTGCTATAGGAAGTAGAGCTGATGGTGGAAGAATTAACTTAATAGTGAAAAATATACTATTATAAGTAAAACAAAAGTTAGTAGCTGATACTATCTGGTTTATTAAAATCTTAAGGAGAAATGATGAATAAAGCGTTAAGTATTGTAGCAGCAGCTGCACTAGTAAGTACTATGGCAATAGCCAAAGAGGTAAAGATAGGTGTAGTTCTTCCATTGACTGGACCAATAGCAGCATTTGGACAGACAAGTAAAGGTGGTCTTGATATAGCAGTTGAGCAAAATACAAAGCTCAAAAATGGTGATACTGTAAAACTAATCATCCTTGATGATAGAGGTGACAAAGCAGAAGCAGCAACAGCAGTCAAGAGACTTCTAGACAAAGATGGTGTAACTGTTATACTAGGTGAAGTAGCTTCTAGTATCTCTATGGCTATGGCACCAGTAGCAGAAAAAGCAATGACTCCAATGCTAACTCATGCATCTACAAACCCTAGAGTAACAAAAGGTAAAAAGTTTGTAACTCGTGCATGTTTCATCGATCCTTTCCAAGGTGCTGTTATGGCAAAGTATGCGATTGACAGTGGTCTAAAGTCAGCTGTAGTTGTAACTGATGCTACACAAGACTACTCAGTAGGTCTATCTAAAGCATTCAAAAAAGCATATGAGGCAGCTGGTGGAAAAATCCTAAAAACTGTTCTTATCAACTCAAAAGACAAAGACTTTAATGCTCAAGTATCTACTATGAAGCAGCAAAAACCTACTATTATCGCATTTACTGGATACTATCCAGAGGCTGCCTTGATGGTCAAACAAGCTAGAGCAATGGGTATAGACACTCCATTTATCGGTGCTGATGGCGTTGGTTTCCCTGAGCTAGTATCTATCGGTGGAAAATCTACAGAAGGCTTTATGTATGTTGATCACTTCAACGAATCAGCAGCTACTACTCCAGAAGCAAAAGCATATGTTGATGCATTCCATGCCAAGTTCAATAAGCCTGCAGACTCTATGGGTGCACTTGCAGCTGATGGTTACGGTATGATTATAGCAGCTATGAATGCTTGTATTGATGCTGGTAAAGCATCTGATGACAAAGCATGTATCAATGCTAATCTTCGTGGTACAAAAGGTTATAAAGGTATAACTGGTGTAATCACTATC
>DAOUPF010000376.1 GCA_030626265.1 Sulfurovum sp. | reverse complement strand
CCTAAAAGTCTCTATCTTTGCAGGACTTATATTGGCTCTACCTATCATACTCTGGCAACTATGGCTCTTCATAGCACCTGGACTGTATGCAAATGAAAAGAAAATGATATGGCCTTTTGTTCTAGGTGGTACTGGTATGTTCTCTATTGGTGTACTTTTCGCCTATTATATAGTCACACCATTTGGATTCCAATTTCTCATAACTTTTGGCTCATTTCTTTACACACCTCTGATAAATATAGAAGACTATGTAGGGTTTTTCACCAAGATTATGCTTGGGTTTGGCGTAGCATTTGAGCTTCCTGTTGTGACTTTCTTTCTAGGTCTCATAGGTCTCATTACAGATAGAAGTCTTATCAACTTTTTCAAGTACGCGATTGTGCTTATATTTGTAGCAGCATCACTACTGACTCCTCCAGATATACTCACGCAGTTACTCATGGCAGCACCACTTATCATACTATATGGTGTCTCTATACTACTAGTACGCACAGTAAATCCATACAAAGAAGAGTCTGATGACGAGGATAATGAGTAGCCTTGGCAATAACTTTGGATAGTTCTCTTCTTACCTCTAGTTATGACTATGAGCTCCCCGAACAGCTCATAGCTTCCAAACCTATATACCCCAGAGACCATGCCAAACTACTAGTCTATGATAGAAAAACTGACACTATCACGCATACTATAGTAAAAAATATATTGGATTTTGTACCTCATGATTGTGATATAGTACTCAATGATACACGAGTCATAAAAGCACGAATATTTGGGACAAAGGAGAGTGGTGGCAAGATTGAGCTACTACTAAACAAACCTTTAGATACCAATAGTTACCTTGTACTGATTCGTGGCAGAGTAAAAATAGGAACAGTTATCTATTTTGACCATAAGCTAACAGCGATAGTCACAGAACTCAAAGATGATGGCTCAAGAATAGTGAAATTTCACCATCAAGACAAAGCAGTTTTATTTGAAGATTTGGTGCCGATACTAGATAGTATCGGGCATATCCCACTACCTCCATATATACACCGTGAGGACAATGAAGATGATGAGACAGACTACCAGACACTATTTGCTAAAAATGCTGGTGCTGTCGCTGCTCCTACAGCCTCTCTACACTTCACTCCAGAACTTTTCACCACACTAGAGCAGAGACACAGCACTCACAAAATCACACTGCATGTCGGTGCAGGTACATTCAAGCCAGTAGACTCCAAAGAGATACTAGACCACCCTATGCATTCAGAATATTTTCATATCCAAGAAGCTACACAACAGATACTAAAATCTACACATCCTATCCTCGCAGTTGGTACCACTGTGACTAGAACCATAGAGCACTATGCACGCACAGGTGCTCTAGAGGGGGAGTGTGACCTGTTTCTAAATCCTCATAATCCACCCATCAGAGTAGATCACCTACTGACCAACTTCCACCTGCCAAAAAGCACACTCATCATGCTAGTATCTGCTTTTGTAGGTAGAGAAAAGACTCTAGAACTATACCAAGAAGCGATAAAGCATAAGTATAGATTCTTCTCTTATGGTGACGCTATGTTGATTTTATGATATAGTTAAAGCTATTTTTAATCTTTAATATCATATAATATTAATATACCTACTTAGGAGACCTTGTGAAACAATATTTTCTCCTTTTGACTCTCCTCATTTTAGTCTTACTGAGTGGGTGCACTCCTAAATATGACTACACTATCCATAAACCTAAAGTAAAATACTCTAAACCATCCAAAAAAGCACTTGCCATGACTCTAAAAGAGAAACTAGGTACTGAATATATCTGGGCAGAGGAAGGTCCTCGTGCATTTGACTGCTCTGGGCTGACTTACTATAGCTATGGTAGGATGAATATGCAGATACCCAGAGTATCCAGAGAACAGGCAAAAGCAGGTAAGCAGGTGGAACTAGCAGAGCTACAGTATGGTGACTTGATATT
>DAOUPF010000357.1 GCA_030626265.1 Sulfurovum sp. | reverse complement strand
ATCATATTTACTATATCATCATGATCCCACACTCCACCTGCTGCAATCACTGGCATAGAGCCCCAGTTTTTCGCCTCTTCTATCACAGGAGGTAGTATCATTTCTAGTTGATTCTCTGGCGAAAAGCACTCATCATATTTGAAGCCTTGGTGACCACCACTGAGAGGACCTTCTACTATGACTGCATCTGGCAGTCTGTTGTGAGTCTTCTTCCATCTTCGACATAGGATACGAAGAGCCTTGGCAGTAGATACGATAGGTATGAGTGCCACTTCTGGATAATCTTTTGTTGCTTCTGGCATAGTCAGAGGTAGTCCTGCACCAGTGATTATCATATCAGCACCTGCCTCGCATGCATCTTTTGCAATCTGATTGTAGTTTACTGAAGCATACAAAACATTACAAGCCAATGGCTTATCTCCACATATTTTTCGTGCATTTTCAAATATAACTTTTAGTGCTTTTTCAGAATAGAAGTTATTGGCTTCCGAGGGTCTATTGTCTTTTAGAACTTTATCACAGTACTTTCTATCCTCATAGTTACCTGTACCTACAGAGCTGACTACTCCCAGTCCACCCTCTAGACTAACATTTCCAGCTAACTGATCCCATGAAATACCTACACCCATACCACCTTGGATGATAGGTTTTTCTATCGTATGTTTACCTATCTGTATTGATTTAAATTCCATTTTAGACCACCTTTACTTTTGCAAATTTTCTTTTTCCTACTTGTAAAATATACTCACCTGAGCTTAAATTCATCTTTATGTCAGATATCTTCTCTTGGTCTATCTTTACTGCACCTTGCCCTATATCTCTTCTAGCTTGTGAAGTAGATGGCTCTATGCCTGCATCTACTAGGGCTTTGCATATCCATATGCCATCCTCTACCTCTATCTCTGCTATATCTGTAGGGATTTGATTGGATTTGAATACATTGTCAAACTCTGCTTTGGCACTAGAGGCTAAAGAGTCATCGTAAAAACGGGCCGTTATCTCATGAGCTAGCATCTCTTTAGCTTTTTTAGGATGTAAAGAACCATCTTTTACACCACTTTGTATAGACTCTATCTCTGAAAGACTTAGATTACTGAGTAGCTCATAGTATCTCCACATTAGATCATCTGATATAGAGAGTACTTTTGCATAGATATCATTTGGTGCGTCTGTGATACCGATATAGTTACCCAGAGATTTACTCATCTTCTGTACACCATCCAGACCCTCTAGTATAGGCATCATGAGTATGGCTTGCTCTTTTCCTGTGCCATAGTTTCTCTGTAGCTGTCTACCCATCAGCAAGTTGAACTTTTGATCTGTCCCACCTAGCTCTATATCTGACTCTAAGGCTACACTATCATAGCCTTGCAGTAGTGGATATATAAACTCAGATATAGATATACTCTGCCCAGCTTTAAAGCGTTTGGAAAAATCATCTCTCTCCAACATCCTAGCTACATTGAACTGAGTAGTGAGTTGTACCATACCATCAGCTCCTAGTGCATCTAACCACTCTGAGTTGAATACAAGATTTGTTCTCTCTGGGTCTATGACTTTGAATGCTTGCTCTTGGTAAGTTTTTGCATTGGTTTTGACATTTTCTCTAGTGAGTACTTTTCGTGTCTCATTCTTACCTGTTGGATCTCCTATCATAGCAGTAAAATCACCGATAAGTAGCTGTATAATCCCACCATGTTTTTGAAATACAGATAGCTTTTGCAAGATAACTGTATGACCTAAGTGAAGATCAGGAGCTGTAGGATCTAGACCTAGTTTGACAAGATAAGTCTGTCCAGTCTCATAGTATCTCTTTACTAGTTTTTCAATCCGTTCTAGATCGATAATCTCTGCAATACCTCGTTCTATCTCCATCATAGCAATCTCAACACTCATACTCTCTCCTTAACCTATATTTCAATTTGTACTTCTATTTTAACATCTACTTTTATATCTGCTTTGACATCTATTTTGACATCTACTTGGAATTGTAAGCATCATCCAATGCTACGATTTCTATTAGCTTAAATTTTTTCGATACCTCATGTTCTATCTCTGCTTTACTCACACTACTAGATTCTACTTCTAGGTAACAGAACTCTGCACTCTCACTGCTAGTGATACCAAACT
>DAOUPF010000098.1 GCA_030626265.1 Sulfurovum sp. | reverse complement strand
GACGACACTTTGAAAAAATTATACCAGATAGCGTAAGTGAGTTTTTGCAAAATATGAAAATATTGCGAACCAAGATACCTAAAGGTAAAGATAGAATGAAGAAATTTGATCTGATGGTAGAGGAGTTCTTTAGGAAGGAGTTTAAGTAGTATAGTCAAATAATATCAAAAGGTTTGACATTTCCCTTAAATATAGGTTAAGGTGGGTACTGTATAATTATAAGAATTATTTATAATATATGGAGTGTGTTATGGTTAGTTTTATATATAGATGTGTTTTTCTTGGGATGTTTTTGTCTCTGACAGTTATACAAGCAAATCCTATAGCACAACAGATAGATGATGTAGAACGTTATCAGGAGCAGAAAAGAGTTTTTGAAGAAAATGCTAAAAATATAAAAGAGCCAACAAGTATTTATACTGACTTAAAGTTCTTAGCACTTCAATCAGGCAACGGTACTTCTGGTGCGTGTATTCAGGTAGATAGAGTCCATGCGGATGATATTAAACTGATTGCCAAAGAGAAGCTAGAACAGGTTATTAAACCTTATCTTCATCGCTGTAATACTATTAGTGAAATCAATAATTTAGTAAAAAAGATTAATAATATTTATATAGAAAAAGCATATATAACCTCAAGAGCATATATAAAAGCACAAGATTTATCAAAAGGTGACTTGAATATATCTGCCATGGAAGGGAAAATAGAATCTATAGAGGGGAAGAATATTGTTACTGAGCTCATATTCTTCTCCCCAGAAGATGAGTATCTCAACCTTCGTAAGCTAGAGATGGGGATAGAACAGTTAAATAGACTAAAGTCATATCAAGCAAAAATGGCTATAAATCCAGGAACCAAAGTAGGGTACTCAAAAATAGTTATGAATGGTACTCGTTCAAGCTTTCCTATACATGGGTCAATGAGTGTCAACAACTTTGGTACAGAGAAATCAGGAAAATATCAACTGAGTGGTTCTATGGATTGGGAAAATCCTTTAGGATGGAATGATATTCTCTCCTTGAGCTACAATACAACTAATAAACAAGATGAGGAGAATGATTCACTAGGTCATAGTATCAGCTATGGCTTGCCTATAGGGCAGAGTTACCTAAAGATGACATATTCATACTTTAAGTATAAACAGATCGTGAATGGATTAAATGTAGACTACGCATCAGAAGGAAAAAGCAAAAGCTTCAAAGTTAACTTAGAGCATAAACTTTTTCATGGAAAAAATGAGAGAGGTAAATTTGATATCTCTTTACAAAAAAAGAAAAATGATAATTATTTAGCAGGTGAGTATCTAAGTACCTCTAGTAGTACTCTAGCCATACTGCAACTAGGGTATACCCATAATTATACTTCCACTACATGGGATGGATATGCTACACTAAAATATCATCAAGGCTTAGATATCCTTGGAGCAAAAACAGGGACTATCACTAGTCCAAAGTTTAAGAAAATGACATTTGATCTGAGCTATAATAAAAGAATCGAGTATGAAGATGCTCTTCCTGCTAGATATAATTTATCTTTCCATGGGCAGTATGCTAAACAGGGCATAATAGGTTCTCAACAGATTGGTATTGGTGGCCCTTATAGTGTGAGAGGATTCAAAAACGAAGGTTCTCTATCTGGCAATATGGGATTTTATATTCGTAATGAATTTTCATTCATTGTAAATAGTAGCTGGGGTACTGTAAGCCCTTACCTTGGTCTAGACATTGGCGCGGTTAAGAAAAATGATTCTAGCAATGGTGGTGGTATCATCGGACATGCTGCTGGAGTGAGAATCAATACTTATGGGGTCGCATTGGATATTTTTGCGACACAGCCACTATATAACTCAAACAAAAACAAAATCAGTGATCTTGACGATGAAGTCCATAGTAATGGCAGTAAATTCATTGGCTTTAATCTTAGCTATCAATTTTAAGGAAAATATATGTTCTCTATATCTAATAAAAAAAAGAAATCTCTCTCTCTGCTCATCTCCGCTCTTTTCACTTTCCAACCCATCCTAGCAGCAGGCATCACAGTAGATACTCCTAGATCAGGGAATACCTTTACCGATACAAGTCCTAGTGGAGTGCCAATAGTAAATATAAATACACCAAATGGTAATGGAGTATCTCATAATACATACATAGAGTTCAATGTACCAACACAAGGCACAATCCTAAATAACTCAGGAGTAGAGGTAAAGACACAAACAGCAGGATGGATAGGTGGAAACCGTAATGTAAGAGACGGTTCAGCTTCTTTGATACTAAATGAAGTATCAGGAACTAATCGCTCACAGCTAAATGGACAGATAGAAGTAGCAGGACAGAGTGCAGATGTCATCATAGCTAACCCCAATGGAATCACAGTCAATGGAGCAGGCTTTATCAATATCCCTAAAGCTACACTTACTACAGGTAAAGTGAGCTTTGATGGCTCTAATCCTAGCTTTGATGTGGAGAGTGGAGATATACTCATAGATGGCAGAGGACTTGATGCAACTGGCAGCAGACAACTAGAGATATATACTAAAGCACTCAAACTAAATGCAGCACTGCACGCAAATGAGCTAGATGTTGTAACTGGTATCAACTATATAGATGCCAATGGTAAAATAACAAACCGTGATGACTCATCAGCATCTCGTCCTAAATTCTCTATAGACTCCACTGCTCTTGGTGGAATCTATGCTAACTCCATAAAGCTTGTTGGTACACAAGCAGGAGTAGGGGTCAACCTCCCAACAGAGATCATGGCACAGGATAGACTTAGCATCACAGCAGATGGCAAGATAATCATAGGCAAAGCCAAAGTAAAAAACTCTGTTCATATCACCAGTAAAAGCAGTTCTGTAAAAGTAAACCAAGGAGTATATGCCAATACCCTAAATATAGATGCAAAAACAAAGATAGAACTCAGAGGAAATACAGGAGCTAAAGGCAACATAAGCCTAGAGGCAGTAAACCTCTATAATTATGGACTACTAGCCTCTGGAGTAGATGAGGGTTTTGGTATAAACAGTATAGGAGACTTAAGCCTAAACTTCACAGGAGACATACTAAACAGTGGAGCAGTGTTTGGCTCAGGGACTATAGGTGTATGGGCTATAGACTTTACTAACAGTGGAACACTAACTTCATATGATGATACAACTATAACAGTAGACAGCCTAGATAATAGTGGAGGAAGTATAGCTTCATATGAGCAGTTGGACTTGGATATATCCAATACCCTCACCAACACTGATGGCTCACTCTCTAGTGCAAAGGCTCTCACTATCGATGCAAAAGAGCTCATAGGTGATAGAGGAGCTATCATAGCTAAAGGCACACTAGACATAACTATCCAAGAGGACATAACAGCCAATGACTCATATATAGAGGGCAATGGAACTACCATAAAATCAGCCAACATCCAAGCTGATGGTTCTACTATGCTCTCCTTTGGCAAACTAGATATCACTACAGGAGATATGAAAGCTGATAGCTCAAATATCCAAGCAGTAGATAATATAACTATCAAAGCTACAGGAGAGTTAAGTCAAGCAGATAACTCTAGCCTCATCTCACAAAGAGATATAACTATAGAGTCAACCTCATTTGATCATAGTAGAGGTTCTGCAATCTACAGTGGAGGTGAGACTAAAATCACCACAGGAGTGTTAGATAATGATAACAGCTCCATACAGAGTGGAGGGACACTAAGCCTAAACCTAGAAGAGCTTAGAGGAGACAATAGCACAATCAGTGGAGATGGCATAACCATCAACACTATAACTATCAACTCCAACAATGCAACTATACAGTCAACAGATACACTTGACATTGAGGCTAGCGGAGATGTGACGCTGACAGGCTCAAACATCATATCAATAAATACACTAAACCTCACAGCACAAGCTACTACACTAGATAACTCAACCCTAGCCTCCATAGATGATACTGTAAAAGTAAATGTAAAAAGCCTAGAAGCCACAGAGTCACTCATACAAGCAGATACAAACATCACAATCCAAACAGAGAACAGACTAAACTTAGAAAAAGCCCAAGTCATAGCCCAGAATGTCACACTAAAAAGTGCTACAGATACTATCACTACCAAAGATGGATATGTAAGTGCTAGTAATGTACTGGATATAAAATCCAATAACTTAGATAATACAGGAGGAGTTCTAGTCGCAGGGGGAAATCTAGACATAGAAGTAGACAACACCCTAACCAACACACAAGGAACACTATACTCAGCAGATACACTCAATGTAAAAGCCAATGATTTACAAGGCTCACAAGGTACTATTATTGCCAAAGGTACACTAGATATAACTGTAACAGATACTCTAAATGTAAATGATGGATATATAGAAGCTAACGGCACAACCCTAAAAGCTGATATCCTACAATCGAACAATGTAAATATACTATCATACAATACACTAGATATCCAAACCCAAACAACTGGGGCAGATAACTCAACCATCCAAGCACTAGGTGATATAAACATCACAGCTACTAATACCCTAAACCAAAATGATAATAGCATGCTCTATAGTGGAGGAGATATCACTATCAATGCAGGAACATTAGACCATAACAATAACTCCATGATACAAAGTACTGGAGATACTGTTATCAATGCCACAAATTTAAACAATACAGATAGTACCATAGTAGCAAATACTTTAGATATAACTACGCAAACCCTAAACAACACAGATGGAGCCATACAATCATCTACAGACCTCACAGTAAATACAGATACACTAAACAACACAAGAGGAACACTCCAAGCCAATAGTCATGTAACACTCACAGCTACAGGAAATGTAAATAATACAGATGGAACAATCTATTCAGCAGAGGGCACAAGTGTAACAGCCAATGAACTGGATAACCAAGATGGGTTTATAGGTTCAGTAAAAACAGTTGAACTTAATCTACTGGGACTCAAAGGAGACAACGGAACTATCAGTGGAGATGGTATAACCATAAACACTATAACTATCAACTCCAATAACGCTACTATACAGTCTACAGATACATTAGATATAGAAGCTAGCGGAGATGTGACGCTGACAAGTTCTACTCTGCTCTCCAACGGCGAGCTTACTCTCACAGCACAAGACAGTACACTAAATGGAACTACACTCTACTCAGCACAAGAGAGTATCAACATAGAGAGCCAAAAGCTTGATGCTAAAAATGCCTATATAGAAGCAAACCAGACAGTAAGCATAAACGCTACGCAGAATATAGATATATCAAACAGCACTATAAAAGCAGAAGATATCAGCATAAATACCATAACAGACATCACAGCCCATAGCACAAATACTATAGCCAGTCATGATCTAGATATCACAGCATCCTCTCTAGTACATACAGATGGACAGATAGCTGCAGGAAATGACTTGGATCTCACCATAGCCGATACTATCACCCAAGACAATAGTACCATCATGTCAAACCATAATGCAAATATCAGTTCGTACAACCATACCCTCTCCAATGCATCCACACTATATGCAGCGGGTGACTTAACTGTAACTGCAAGCAATACAATAACACACACAGACTCTAGAATCATATCAGTAGACACGCTAGCACTAAATGCTCAAACACTAAACCTAGATAACTCCTCTATATATGCCCAAACCATTGGAGCTATCAACTCTACTACTCTAAATAACACAGAGGGTTTAATCTCAGGCACTCATATGAATGTCAACACAACAACACTAAACAATGCAAACAGTAACCTGTACTCAGATGGAGGTACTCTAGCTATCACCACTACAGGAACATTAAATAATAACAATGGACTAATCTCAGCAAATGGTAATCTCATACTAGATGCACAAACCCTAGATAACCGAGATGGAAACCTAGAGGCTGGCAACACTCTAGATATAGATTCAGACAACCTACAGATAGATAACT
>DAOUPF010000086.1 GCA_030626265.1 Sulfurovum sp. | reverse complement strand
ATTATCCATCGTTGCTGGAGGAGTTGAGACACTTCCTCAGAAAGATATTTTACTTGATATGGGTTGTTCTTTACATCAAGGATTCTATTACTCTGAGCCTATTTCCAAAGAAGATGTTGTAAAACTTTTATCTGCTGGTATTAAATCCAGTCAAAGAAGAGTATATATGTAACATTGCAGTTAGAGCTCCTATTGCTGTATAGAAACTCTAAAATAGAACTATTTGATAAATTATCTATATTTTACTCTGAACAAATGCGTCCATCTCTTCTACGATAGGCTCTAGAGCTCTCTCACCGTCTATGACTTTTAGCAAACTTTTTTCTGTATAGAACTTTTGAATCTCAGCCAATGGATCAGTATAGATTTTCATTCTATCAAAGAATACCTCTATCTTGTCATCGCTTCTTCCTTCTCCTGGAGCTGCTTCTGCTGCACGACCTAGGATTCTATCTTTTGCTACATCTTCACTAACTCGGACTTCAATCACTGATACTAAATCTATCTCATCTTCACTCTGGAGTAGGGTATCTAGTGCTGTCATCTGCTCTGTACTTCTAGGGTATCCATCTATGAGTACAGTATCTACTGGTGCACCTTTGATAGCAGAGATGATAGTGTCTACGATAATCTCTAGTGGCACTAACGCACCTTTAGAGATAAAGTTCTCTATAGTAGCACCTAGTTCGCTTCCACTGCCAACTTCAGCTCTGAGCATATCACCTGTAGAGTAGTGGACTATACTATCACTGTGTTTTTGGGCTATCAAGCTTGCATCTGTAGTTTTTCCAGAGCCTGGTGCTCCGATGATGAGAAATAGTTTTTTTGACATAGATTATCCTTCTGTTTGAGTTTGTCTAATTCTAAGGCTTAGCTCTTTGAGCTGCTCGTTGTCTATAGGGCTTGGTGCTCTGGTTAGTAGACACTGAGCACGCTGAGTTTTTGGGAATGCGATGACATCACGGATGCTATCACTTCCTGTCATTAGCATAATCATTCTGTCTAATCCTAGAGCAAACCCACCATGTGGAGGTGCTCCAAATTTGAGTGCTTCTAGAAGGAAACCAAACTTCTCATTAGCTTCCTCTTCGCTAATACCTAGCAGTCTAAATATCTCCGCTTGAGTCTCTTCTTTATGGATACGAATAGATCCACCACCAAGCTCTGTACCGTTGAGCACGATATCATAAGCGATAGACTCTATATCCTCTACATCATCATGATTTAATTTGCCATTATCAGATAATTTTGGTTGAGTAAATGGATGGTGTAGGGCTTTGACTCTACCATCTTCTTTCTCAAACATAGGAAAGTCTACAACCCACAAGAACTCAAATGTGCCTTTAGGTACGATATCCATGATCTCTGCTAGATGTATACGGAATCTTCCCATATAATCAAGTACTAGTTTCTTTGGTCCTGCACCAAAGAACACTGCATCACCAACAACAAGCTCACATCTATCTATGATAGCTTGGATGTCCTCATCGCTAAAGAACTTAGTCAGAGGACCTTTGAGCCCATCCTCTTTCATTTGGAAGTAACCAAGACCATGAGCACCAAACTGACGAACATAATCCTCAAAGCGTTTCATCTCTCTCTTGGAAAAAATGTTATCACCGTTTGGAACTTTGAGTGCTTTGATACGATTTTTCTTGGTATCGATGGCTAGGTTTGAGAATATCTCATTATCACATCTAGCAAAGATATCTATCACATCTACCATAGCTAGATCATAACGCATATCAGGCTTGTCGCTACCGTAGTTCTCCATAGCATCATTGTATGTCATACGGTTAAACTTAGTAGGTATATCAAATCCACACTTGTTAAATACATCGCTTATGAGCTTCTCACCAACTGCTATGACATCTTCTTGGTCACAGAAGCTCATCTCGACATCTATCTGAGTAAACTCTGGCTGTCTATCAGCACGCAAATCCTCATCACGAAAACATTTTGCTATCTGGAAGTATTTGTCAAAACCACTCACCATAAGTAGCTGTTTAAAGAGCTGTGGAGACTGAGGTAGAGCATAAAACTCACCACCATGTACACGAGATGGAACCAGATAATCTCTAGCACCTTCTGGTGTAGACTTGGTGAGTATCGGAGTCTCTACCTCTAAAAAACCTAGCTCATCTAGAGAGTTTCTAGTAGCTATAGTAGCTTTTGAGCGTAGTTTAAATGTATCATAAGCTTTTTGAGTACGAAGCTCTAGATATCTATACCTGAGTCGTATCTCTTCATTAACTCTCTCATCACCTAAATCAAATGGCATAGGAAGAGATCTATTTTCTACATTTAGACTATCTACTACTATCTCAACTTTTCCAGTCTTTAGGTTTGGATTTTCCAACCCTTCACCTCTAGCTCTGACTTTACCAGTAGCTATGAGTACAAACTGATCTCTGACATCTTCTGCTACTTTGTGAGCATCTACATTGTCAGTAGGGTCACAGACTAGCTGTAGTACCTGATCGTTATCTCTAAGATCGATAAATATAACTCCACCATGATCTCTACGGCTGGATACCCAGCCACTGATGGTCACTGTCTGACCGATATGTTCTTCATTTACTTGGGCACAATAGTGTGTTCTCATGCTTTATCCTCATCATCCTACTTTTGCAATAGGGGGTTTTATAGACGCGATTGTATCTAAAAATCACTTTAAGTCACAAAAATTGTAAAAAATTAATCATTTGACACAAGTTTGACACTATTTAGTGATATACTTACATTATAAATGTATATTTCAAAACAAAGGAGAGAGTTATGTTTAAGAAAAAAGGTGCTGCCCTACTGTTGGCAGGTTCGTTATTGACTGGAAATGTTGCTTATGCTGGATTTAGTGATGCTTTAGTTGGTGGAGTTGTGGGTGGTGTAGTAGGTTCAGTTATTACAAATGAAGTCTATCATGGTAAACGAGCAAAAAGAACTACAAAAAGATATAAAAAGAGAGCTGTAGCTCCAAAGATGACTACAGAGAAGAAGATTCAAAAATCTCTTACTGCACTTGGTTTCTATCATGGCAAGATTGATGGTCAAGTAAATTCATATGAGACTAGAACAGCTATTAAAGCGATGAACAATGCCTATGAAATGGGTGATACTGCATCTCTAAGTCCAAGTGCGAAAGATGCATTAATTTACTTAGGTGACCTGTTTATATTTGATAGAATGTTGATATCAAATCAAGGTACAAAGCGTGCAAAAGGTAAAAAGATACAAACTTCATTGAAGGTTCATGGTTTTTACCATACCAAAATAGATGGTGCAGTAGGTTCAGGTACTCGAAGATCTATAGCTGATTATAAAGCAGCAAAAGGCTTATCATATGGTAATAGACTTGATTTTGAAGAGGAGTATCAACTCATTAGCTCTGCAAAGGCTATGAATGATAAGAATATAGATGATACAATCTCATCACTAAAAGGCAATAAGCGTCAAGAAAATACAAACAATAGCTCTGGTGCAGTAATTTTACAACCAGCAAATTAAATAATATATATAAAGGTAGTATATGGCATATGATTTACGACAGAAGTTAGTCATTGCTATTAGCTCAAGAGCACTCTTTGATCTAGAAGATGAAAATAAACTCTTCGATGAGAGAGGGCTAGAGCAATACTATCACTATCAAATCCAAAAGAAAAGTAAGGTTCTCAAACCAGGTTCTGCTTTTGGATTTATCAAAAATTTCCTAGAAATCAATAAAAAATTTAACAAAGAGTTTGATGAAAAACTTATAGAGGTGATAGTTCTCTCTAGAAATAATGCTGCAACAGGACTACGCATACGTAAATCTATTGATCACTATGGTTTGGATATCGATAGGGCAGGTTGGAGTGCAGGTGAGCCTATCTCAAAATACCTCAAAGCTTTCTCTGTAGATTTATTCCTCTCCGCCCATGAAGAGGATGTGCAGGCATCTATAGATGCAGGAATTGCCGCAGCTAGGATTATCCCAAAACGCTATAAAAAGAAAAATAACAAACAGATAGTAAGTATTGCCTTTGATGGTGATGCTGTACTATTCTCAGATGAGTCTGAAAAAATTTACAAAGATAAGGGTTTGAAAGCTTTTATCAAACATGAAAAGAAAAATGCAAGAAAACCACTCCCCAAAGGTCCTTTTGCAAAACTACTCAAAGTCATATCAAGCATTCAAGCTAAATTCCCAATGGAGGAGTCACCTATACGAACAGCACTCATCACAGCACGAGACTTCACTACATTTGAGCGTGTTATTCGTACATTTGAAGCATGGAATGTGCGTGTAGATGAAGCATTCTTTTTGGGTGGTGTTGAGAAAGCAGAGATAGTCAAGTCATTTGATGCTGATATATTTTTTGATGACCAAGATGTACATTTAGATACAGTAAGTAAAAAAACACCTAGTGCAAAAGTACCATACAAAGGGTAGGGTCAATACCATTAAGTTAAGAGTCTCACGGAAGTGAAGAGTTTACTCTCACCCATATATTTGGTGGGACTAAAATCTCCACTCCCAAAAAAGCACCTTGACTTAATAGCATCAAAGGACATAGTATTTGATACTATATAATATTTAAAAGTATTATATTATATAGTATTACTCGCTTTTACGAGTGATATCTGCTCCAAGAGAAGATAGTTTACCTTCTAAATCATCATAACCTCGATCTAGATGATATATACGACGAACCTTTGTAGTGCCATTAGCAACAAGAGCTGCTAGGACTAGTGCAGAGCTAGCACGTAAATCTGTCGCCATGACTACAGCTCCATTGAGCTCTTCTACTGGATGAATAGCTGCTGTGTTACCTTTGAGCCAGATATTGGCTCCTAGACGGTTGAGCTCACTTACATGCATGAAACGATTTTCAAACAGCCGCTCCTCTATCAAGCTCTCTCCGCTAGATATGACTGCTACTGCCATAAACTGTGCTTGCATATCTGTAGGGAACCCAGGATACTCAGTTGTGATTAGATTGACAGGCAAAAGTTTTTCTGCGGGATGAATAGTAATACTATCAGCATCCATAGTAAAACTACAGCCCATAGACTCTAGCTTATCTATAGAAGCTTGTATGTGCTCTTGATTTACTTTGTTTAAAGTTATCTCAGATTTGGTGATAGCCCCAGCACATAGATAAGTACCAGCCTCTATCCTATCTGGTATGATCTCTACAGGAGAATCAAAAGTCAACGGCTCTCCTCCAGTTCCCTCGATTGAAAGTATTCCTGTACCTATGCCATCTATCTGGACTCCTGCATCAGAAATCATTTGACATAGTTGTACTACTTCTGGCTCTCTAGCTGCATTGATGATAGTGGTAGTTCCATGAGCTAGAGCTGCTGCCATAACTATGTTTTCTGTTCCACCTACAGTGATCTTATCAAAAACTATTTTTGCACCTTTTAGCCCATCTGGAGCCTCAGCACGAACATAACCACCTTTTATCTCTATATGTGCTCCCATAGCCTCTAAAGCTTTTAGATGTAGGTCAATAGGACGTTGTCCTATAGCACAACCACCAGGAAGGCTCACTTCACACTCACCAAAACGAGTAAGTAGGGGACCTAGTACCAATATAGAAGCTCTCATCTGAGATACTATCTCATATACAGCCTTTGTAGAGTTGATACTACCATTATTTATAACAGCCGTTGTCT
Organism: Sulfurovum sp.; assembly: GCA_030626265.1. Lineage (GTDB taxonomy): Bacteria > Campylobacterota > Campylobacteria > Campylobacterales > Sulfurovaceae > JAAXPZ01. The sequence goes on along the minus strand of DAOUPF010000086.1, from coordinate 759 downwards.
CTTTGTGATCTACTTCACTGCCCAACATTCCTAGTAGCTTGATAAGAGTTCTGATATCTACAACATTTGGTAAGTTTGTTAACTTTACCTCTTTGTCGCTGAGTATAGTAGCAGCTACCACGGGTAGGGCAGCATTTTTTGCTCCACTGATTGTAATTTCACCACTAAGTTTATTGCCACCAACTATTTCTAAATAATCCATATATACATCCAGTCTTTTTGTTTGTATGTATTTTATCACAATAGAATTAAGTTAGTTAAATGTAATTTTTCTACTAATTAATATCTAATTTCATATATATTTATATAATATTTGATATTTTTAGATATGTTTAATATTTATTAGTGTAATATATTACTTAATATTTAATACAGAAGCCTTATTAATGGGCTTAGGAGCACTTATGAGTAGTACTTTAGATAGACTTAAGGCATTGAATGAGAAGTTGGAAACAAAACTATCTCAAAAAGGGGTAGCAACTCCAAAAAAGACTTTAACACCATCAAATAATACAGAGAAGCCAACTACAATAGATCCAGAGATAGATAGTGAAACAAAGATTGATGATAGTATAGAGCATGCTACCTTAGCAGAAAAAATCATTCTAATCATGGGAATTGATGAAAAAAGTGAGCTTACTAGAACTAGCAATATATATAGAGTCGCACAGCTATACAAAAAACTACAAATAGATGAAAAAGCCCCTGATTTTAATAAAATATTTATATATAAAGCTATGAATATTAGTGGGATAGGGT
>DAOUPF010000171.1 GCA_030626265.1 Sulfurovum sp. | reverse complement strand
CGCTAGGTTTATTAGGGAGTGAACTATCAAATGTAAATGTACCTATCTATCAGCTAACCGAGTCAATGATAGCAGGAGCAGGGGGAATAGAGGGCTTCCATGCGGGAGTAAGTTCATATCTTGAAAGTTCTGCATTTACTGACCAAGAACGATTTGATATCATGCAAGAAAATGTGGCAAATTCATTCGCCACACTTGGTCATGATATGCCAAGCACAATGGCAGAATTTAGAGCCTATGCAGAGGCACTAGACCTTAACACTATTGCAGGAGCAGAGGCATACGGACAACTCATGTCATTAGCAGATGGTTTTGTGGCTATGACGGAGGCTACAGAGCAACTATCTAGTGCCAACGAAGATGCTCTAAATGCACTGATAGACTTTAGACTGTCAGATCTAAGCTCTTGGTCAATGGCTCAAAAAACAGACTTCGCATCACAGACCTTTTCCATTACTAGAGAGATGGGAGATATAGAGAGTGCTGCACAATTGGGAGAGCAGATGTTAAGTGCTGCTATGAAAACATCAGCCACTAGAGAAGAGTATAGAGTGTACGAAGCAGAGTATATAGGCATACTCAAAAAACAAGCAGCGGATTCCAACCTGAATGATGTAGTAGGGAAGCTATCAGAAGTGATTTATAAATTAGAAAAAGTAGAGGAGGCAGTATATGAAGCAGCTAGCTAGGTGGATATTCATAGGGATATCATCATTATTAATAGGATGTCAAGGAGATAGTATGATTATAGGTAGAGAAGCATTACTTGAGGTGGTTAGTACAAGTGTTGTTGATTCACATGCAGAGGTACCACTTTTGGATGAAGATGTAGCGGTGGATACTATATATAAAGGCAATCCTTCACGTAATACAGCCAACGACCCCCAGATATTATATACCGCCATACAAGAAGTAGAGGCTTATGTTGTAACCTCGAAGTACTATTACCGCCTATATGCTGGGGATGTTATATATCGTAATGATACTTGGTATCGAGTGATAAAAGATATAAATTTACAGTTTGGAGCGAATGAAGATAATAGTGCAGTGAGCGTAGTAAACATTGGTAGTTCTGCCTTTGGATGGACAGATAACAGTGGGGTAGCTTGGATGAAATACACTGGAGAGGCCATTGACGAGGGTGAGTTTGTTTGTGTATATACTATACTGTACAATGATGCCTCTGGAGAAAGTACCGAGGTCTCAAGAAGCAAATTATACTGTAACAAAAACTCTCATCCAGAGATTACTGATGAACTCCCAAAAGCAGGGGATAAATGGACTATCGGAACAGCTGATTACGAGTACACCACCCCTCCTAGTCTACCAGCATATACAGATACAGACTACTATGAACCTCTGCCTGTTCTATCATACTCCTTTAGCCCAGTTGGTACTACCAACGACACTCGACCTTTCAACAATGAAGCCGCAGTGAGAGCTGTAGTCCCTTCTCCTATGGAGTATACAATCAAAGTGCTAGAGCCCTTCAATGGATTCTCTTTTGCAGGTGTTGTGGCTACTCATGTATCTTGGGAGGTACAAGATGCTACAGGGACAAAGGTAGTTGAGGGTAGCTCAGATATAGATGGAATTATAGGAGATGGGGTTTTTGATGAGCAATACCCTACGACATTCGGACAAAAGTTTGATACAAAATACCCAAAAGATTATCGGATAAAAGTAATCATCACCAATAATCTAGCAGATGTGGAGCTAGGGGTGTTTGCTGTAAATAAAGTCGTACAGTTTGGTAAGACAGCAAAAGAGTTTGATGTGGAGCCACGCTCATACAAGAGTATGTCTGCTGATGCATTTGGTTTTCTTGAACCTACAGATAAGCCTGTGAAGAGAAAAATATCAATAGTGATTTTTGTAGAAGATGAGAAGAGAGATGATGCTCTAGATTATCTAATCTTCAATCTTGAGCAGTTCGTGATATTTGATCCTACTCATTTTATGACTGGGGGCACAGACTCAATAGGCAAAATGGTAAGAAGAGGGATGATCACAAATGCTACAGCAAAAGTAAATGCAAAAGATGTTCCATCAGGGCATCAGCCTATAAAAATATCATTTTTAGAGGTAGTGTGATGGCTTGTCCTGAGACAGTCCCAACTATCATTATAAAAGGGTGTAACCGTGATCTAGGGATGATTGTTTTAGATGGTTTTAAAACTAGCACTGCAAAAACTATCCCATGTTTTGGAGAAGACTCAGTTAAGGAAGAGCAAGAATCGATCTCTCTGGGCATATCTATCACCAGGGATGTCATGATAGGAGAGATGTTTCGCTGGTATAAAGATGTCATCGATAATGGGTCCGCTCCTTTTGCAACATATGTACAGCATAGAGGACAGATGGAGTGGTGGGTAGTGAAGATAAAAACTCACCCTCTTTCATTCTCAAAGTCGCCAGGTGTGTGGAAAGCTAGAATAGATGTAGAGGTAATAGGCTATGCCAGAACTGCAACAGAGCCCGAAGCACCATCTAGGTTAGTTTCAGACGATGGAAGCCTTATTGTAGATGATAATGGCAACTATATAACAAGCGATGCACTACATGGTACAGCATCAAATATAATATGTATTTAAGGAGATAGAATGGCGGGAGAAAAGAATTTATCAGATGTATTGATTGATGAGGACGCAGTAGCAGTCAAGCAGACGTATGAGAGCAATGCAGATACGAATGCCTACACAGATGTAGAAAAAGGGAAAGTTGGTAACATATCAGTATCACAAGCCGTTGATTTAGACGCTATGGACGATATCGTTTCCACGCCAAGTGTCGCAGACAGAAGCGTACTTTCGTCTACTATAGGTACAATAGTGGGGCAGGCTATCTATCAATCCGACATAAATTTGACTTACACATGGAAAGATACTGGGGTGGCAGACAACGGTGGTACACAGATAGAAGTACCTGCTGCAAGTGGTGCAGGATGGTATCATGAGCCTATATTTGGACTTAATGTACGATGGTTTGGGGCATTAGGAGACGGTAGCGATGCTACTACTGCTTTCCAGAAGACAGTAGCTTTTGCAGAAATAGGATTGACAGATGTTTTAAAGGGTGTACATATTGTTGTTCCAAAAGGATTATATAAAATAAGCGATGCGACTATCTTGAAAAGGAGAGGCTACAAATTTGTAGGCGAGGGTAGGGCTACGCAGATATTTATAGATGTAGATAATTTTCCTACTACAAATAAAGGTATCTTTCAATCATTAGAAATAGATAGAACATATTTAGAAACTACTTCTTTCTCTTTTAGGGATATAGCTTTTTATGGGTATGACCCTAGAGGGGCTATGCCAGTTACTCCTGTACCAGAAGCTCTAGCTATATTTGCATCAGGGGTTAGCAGTAGTGCTTTCCCTACAGATATATCGAACTGTTACTTTAAGGGGTTTGATGTAGCGATAGGAGGGGCTGCATGGTGGCAGGTCACAATAGCACAAAATGTATTCAGATATACAAAAGGTACAGGAATAGGTATAAAGTTTGCCCCTACTTTTACAAGAGATACATCATACAATGGTGGAACAGCAGTTAATACAGTAAAAATTAAAGGAAATTGGTTAAACTCACTAAAGTATGGACTCCAAACAGGTGATCAAGGCGTACACGGTAATATATATTCAGAGAACGCAATAGAGCAGGTAGAAAAGGGATACTACGGGTTTAACTCAAATGGGTTTATTATGGACTACAACTATATAGAAGCGACAGATGCCCCCTTTGAGATTGGATTCTCTAGCAATACAGCCCCAAAAGTTGATAATTTTAGCTATAAAAACAATAATCTTTCAGGACTGTGTGGTACGTCGGCTATTAAAAATACAATAAATTCCACATTTAAAGACAATGTGAACAACACGACATCTCCAGAGTTTACATTCCATAATGGAGGGGGGACTAATGATACCATTAATTGTATTGTGGAATACACAGATAGTATCGCATACCTAGTAGATATAGACAATAGCTTGAACATTATATACCCTAAAGAAGATAATATAACAACAGGTGGTGGGGTTATAGAGAGTGGAGATGTAGTAGATAAAGGACATTACACAAAATACTCTGACGGTACTCTTGTTTGCACAAGACGAGTGGAACTAGACCTAACAATTACCACTAATCAAGTGTTTGGGTGGGCACATGACTTTTATCCTAGCCAAGCCTCTATTGATATAATAAAGCAGTTTAGCGTGAGTGGTACT
>DAOUPF010000249.1 GCA_030626265.1 Sulfurovum sp. | reverse complement strand
TAAATTTGACACCTGACACCATCTTAGATGACGACATACTCAATGTATAGCTATTCATCGATGGTTGTTTACTACCACAGCCCCATAACCCTAGTAGTATACATATCAGTACTATTTTTTTCATTCTCCTGGCCCCTTTCTTGGTCTTCTTGATTTGAATAATACATCACTTGGGCTTCTCTCAAATTGCTGTGTCATATCATTTAGTTGACTACCCAATATACTCATATCTATTAACACAGGTTCAAAAATCTTTTTGAAATTATAGTCTCCTCTTTTGAGACTTTTTTCTACTCGAAGTGTCACTCTGTTGAAATTTTTAGTAGTAGACATCAGCTTCTCTAGTGCTGGATTTGCTACATCTTTTATCTGAGCAAAATCATCTGATACTACTTTGAGCTGTATAGATATATCATCTGAGATAGTCTCAAACTGCCTAGTAATACTCTGCATAGATACTCTAAAGTCCTGCACTGTTTTATCTATATTATCCAAAGAAGTTATTGTTTTTTTCTCTAGCTCTTCTCCTTTGGCGGTAATATTCTCTATGTTATTGAGAATCTTCTCTATCTTCTCTATATTGGTATCAGTGAGCAGTTTTTGTGCCTGCTCTACTAGCAGAGTAATCTTATCTGAGAGATTTCCTATCCCTTCAGTTGCTCTAGACATCAGAGATGGAGAAGTAGGTATGATAGGGATATACTCCTCTGTAGGCTCTAAGGTTTTCGCCTCATTTGTTCCTCCATCTATCTCTACAGATAAAAGCCCAGTAACACCTATCATAATCATATGAGCTACCATATCCTCTTTGATAGGCACACCTCTTCTGATCTTGAGTAGTACTTCGATATTTTCTATATTTTCAGGGTTGATATTTATCTTGCTTACTCTTCCTATATCAACCCCACGAAACTTGACTACAGAGTCTTTGGAGAGTCCTGAGACTGATTCAGTCATCTGAAGTTTATAGGTATCAAACTCCCTATAGACTCCATATTTGGCTAGCCAAAAAGCTGACCATACCATACCTGCCCCAAACAGCAATACAAAGATACCAACAATAGTGTAATTTACTCTACTATACATGTCGTCCATCCTTATCCAAATACTTCTGTTTTGTATAATCATTTCTAAAAAACTCTTCTACAAAAGTATGCTCTGATTGTAGCACATTTTTTAGTGTTCCTTGTGCTATGACTCTTTTATCTGCCAAAACTGCCATTCTATCTACGATACTAAAGATAGAATCTAAATCATGTGTTATCATCACAACTGTGATACCTAGCATATCCCGCAAGTCTACTATAAGCTTATCAAAATTCCTAGCACCCACAGGGTCTAGCCCTGATGTAGGTTCATCCAAGAACAGAAGCTTGGGCTCCATAGATAAAGCACGAGCTAGAGCAGCTCTCTTTACCATACCACCACTAAGCTCTGATGGGTAAAGCGAGCCTACATCAGCATCCAATCCCACTAGTGCTATCTTGGAGCGTACGAGCTTATCTCTCATAGCTTTGGATATATTTGTATACTCTTTAATCTGTACCTCTATATTCTCAGCAATCGTCATAGATGAGTATAGTGCTCCAAACTGAAAAAGCACACCCCACTCTCTACGAAGTGCCTGTGCCTCTTTGAAGCCTATGGAGCTTAGTGTATGCCCTAGTACTTTCATCTGTCCACCACTAGGTTCTAGTAGCATAATCATCTCTTTCATCAAGACAGACTTACCAGATCCACTCTCTCCTAGTATCCCATAAATCTCATTTTCCTCGACATTTAGTGTGACTCCATCATGAATAGTTCTCTCTCCAAATCTAGTGATGATACCTTTTGCTTCTATTATACTCATACTCCAAACTCCGTATAAATCACTGAAAAAAGAGCATCAAAAGCGATGACTAAAAATATCGCATTTACTACAGATGCTGTGGTATGAAGTCCTATGCTCTCTGTGTTGTCAGAGACTTGAAAGCCTCTAAAGCACCCTACTGCTGCGATAATAAAGGCAAAAACTGGTCCTTTTATCATACCCAAGATATAGTGCTTGACTTCTAGCACTTCATAGAGCCTATCTACAAACTGACCTGTAGAGATACCCAGCTGCATATTTGAGGCTACCATACCTCCTGCTATACCTACAATATCAGCAAAAAATATCAGCAGAGGTAGAGCTATCATAAGAGCAAAAACACGAGGAATGACTAGAAAATAATATGGATCAAACCCCATAGTCTTCATAGCAGATATCTCCTCTGTGATTTTCATAGCCCCTATCTCTGCTGTGTATGCTGAGCCACTACGCCCTGCTATCACGATAGCAGTGATCATAGGTCCTAACTCTCTGACCATAGAGATAGCCACAGAGTCTACTATAAATATATCTGCCCCAAACTTTGCCAACTGCACTGAGCCTTGATAGGCCATAACCATACCAACCAAAAAAGAGGTCATCCCTACTATGATAATAGCATTGAACCCAGACTGATGGATATGATATACCATCTCTTTGAGTCTAATATTTCGTGGAGTAATGAGTGTATAAAAGATAGCTGAGAAAAGATGCCCTATAAAACCTATAAAGTCTTTGATATCTTTAAAGATTTCTAGACTATTTTTTCCTAGTCTCTCAAGAAAACTATCTCTTCTAGGTATATCTATATCTTGGGTAGTCTTTTTTAGTAGGAGATACATATCTTTTTGATTGTCACTGTAACCTATCACCTCTACAGAAGCATCTTTTTTGAAGTGTTCGATATAATCCATAAAGAGCAGTACCCCAGCACTATCAAAATCAGTGATTTTGGATACATCCCAGACTACGCTTTTACCTCGTGGTATCTTACTAAGTCTCTTCTCTATCTGATCTACACTCTGTATAGTCCAATCTCCAAAAGAGTTAATCTCAATATACTCTGGATATACCCTGTGGGATAAAAATTGCTTCTTCATAATATCTATTATAGATGATATTTGATTAAATTCACCACATTATTAACTATTATAAACTATAATCTCGAGATAAATTTCACATAATTTAGGGTTAAGGGACATCAAAATATGAAAAATGAACTACTATACGAAATGCAAAATGCTTTTCCGATGACACAGAGACCATTTCAGGCACTTTCTGAAAAGCTTGAG
>DAOUPF010000161.1 GCA_030626265.1 Sulfurovum sp. | reverse complement strand
GTGATAGCAATAAGTAGACTCAGGGAGATAAATATCCATTTGATTCTTGCCTGCTTAAATAGTAGAAAATATATAGAAATGCCAAATAGCCATACACCCAATACAAATACCATATAGCGACTCTCCGTCCATGAGTACTCTGATATACGAATACCAATAGCAATAAATAACATCACTGTTTGCAATAGCACTGCAAGCCATATCCACCTACGCCATTTACCACTCTGTTCTTTGGCAAAATGTGTCCAGAAGAGATAGGTAAGTATAGCTACCATAGAGAATATTACTATCAGCCAAGCGAGTATCCCTTTTGGCCAATCCATAGAAGATAGCACCTTAAACGAATATGCATACAGTATCACAAAGTACAGTCCACTCAGAGGAGTAAGTATCCACTTGGTAAAAAACTTCTCTACACGAGGTGGATTTGGAGATTGTTTGGACTCTAATGGTCGCAGAGATATTTGAGAGAGGAAATACCCCACTGAGAAAGCTCCTACGATAAATATATCTATTTGAAAATATCGTTTGCCTTTTATATCCAAGTCAAACAGCTTTTCTACAGCAAATAGTGCCCCATTGATTCCAAGTATCATAACTATCGTAAATAAAAATGAGATTACCAAAGCAAACATAACCTGCTTGCTATACTCCCAGTAGTCCTCATTGGAAAGTTTACTGCCAACAAAAGGTGCCCACAGAAAGGCTACAAGAAAAAGTAACCCTAAAAAGAAATGACGAAAGGGTACTATAAACACATCAAAATCTTTAAATTTATCAGGTAGTATCATATAGTAAGATAATACTCCAATCAATGCCAAAAAAGTTATCACTATGTGCCATCGTACAGAGATACTCTCACCTATCAGCCTAACAGCAGTAAAAATAAATATAGCCAAAGAGCTACTAAGAGCAATCTTGATAAGAGTTAGATATATAGCTTCGCTCTTGTCAAAATCTACTTGTATGAGATATATAGATATAAATGTCACTATAAGTGAGGATATTATAGCTAGAGGAAATCGTTTGAGTAGCTCTATACTTCGAGTGATAATCTCACTACTTGTTGGAATACTAAATGCCATACATCCTCCTAGTATCTATACTGATATTTTACCTATAATTTGCATAATTTGGGATAATTTAAAATTATCTTGGTATAATCCGCTCCAGTTTTGTCTCCACCTATAAAAGGTAGGAGAAATCATTAACAGGAAGGGGGTGACTTTTATGCCAGGAATTATCGTTAATTCGCGAGATACATTTGAAGATTCTTATAGAAAATTCAAAAGACAATGCGACAGAAACCTCATAGTCACAGAAGCTAGAGCTAGACAGCACTACGAAACAAAGACAGAGAAGAAGAAGAAAGAGAAGATTGCAACACGCAAGAAAATCCTCAAGAAGCTTTTCATGCTCAGAAGATACGAGTCAAGACTCTAATCCTCAACCTATCCTGCGGACTCTCCGCGGGATAAAACATATTTTTAATAACTTTTCACTTCCTATCTAGTAATATAAACACACTTACGATATACTATACAAAAATGGTATATAAAATGACAATCAAAGAGATATTGCCGTGGGCAAAAGAGCAGCTCAAGTATGCTTGTGAGAGACCTCTATATGAGGCTGAACTTTTGCTTATGTATCATATGGATAGAGATAGGATATATCTCAAACTTCATGATAATGTTATAGTGGAGAATACCAAAGAGTTCAAGGAATTGGTAGAGAGAAGAGCAGGGCATGAGCCTATGGAGTATATCACTAACACGGTTAGTTTTTATGATATCGAGCTTTATATCGCTAGTGGGGCTTTGATACCCCGTCCTGAGACAGAGATACTCATAGACAGAGCTTATGATATCATAGAAGAGCATGATATCAAGGCTATAGCCGAGATAGGAGTAGGGTCAGGGGCTATATCTGTGGTGTTGGCACGAAAATTTCCAGAGCTACAGATAGTCTCTTCAGATATCTCCAAAGATGCACTATCTATAGCTACTCAAAATATAAAAAGATTTGATCTGCAAAATCGTATTGAGCTTAGACATACCTCTCTACTAGATGGTATAGATACCGATATAGAGATGATAATTTCCAATCCTCCTTATATAGCCAAAAATACTCCACTAGCCCCCAATGTAGCTGAATATGAACCTCATACAGCACTCTATAGCCAAGAGAAAGGTGATGAGCTACTCAAAGAGATTATATTGTTGGCTAAAGAGCGAGGAGTGAAGTATCTAGCTTGTGAGATGGGGTATGATCAGAGAGAGCCTATACAAGAGTTTGCAGATAGTCTAGGTATAAAATCTATAGAGTTTTATAAAGATTTTGCTGGATTAGATAGAGGATTTGTGATGAGATTTGTCAGCTATGTGTGACATAAACCTGAAATATGAATTAGAGATTATTAGAGGCTCCCTAAACAAGAATAAGCACTATTTAGCAATTCTACTGCATAATTCGGGATAAATAAAATATATGATAGTATGATGTTAAATGATTTTAGGTGGTTGTCATGAAATATTTTTTTAAAATGTATTTAGTAGTAATCTTGACTACAAGTACTATATATGCTGCTAATCCATCTGAAGTGATAATAGTGATGGATGCATCTGGGAGTATGTATGATAAGATAAATGAACAGCTCAAAATAAATAAAGATAGGAAGTCCATAAAAAAGTTACTCTCTAATCTAAATAAGGGCTCAACGGCAGGTTTAGAGATAATGGGTGGACGGAAAAATAAAGGATGTGGAAATTATCGGTTGGCTATTCCAATGCAACAAAAAAACCATCAAAATCTACTCTCATATATCAAAAAAATAAAGTCAGTAGGTAAAACTCCTATGGCAAGTGCTTTGAGGCAAGCCTCTAGTGGCTTTAGCTACGATGGTGAGGTTAGCAATATAGTGCTAGTAAGTGATGGTAGTGAAAAATGTGGGGACAGTGCATGTAGTGTTGCCAAAGAGTTAAAAAAGAGTCATCCAACTCTTAGTATAGATATTATTAGTTTGGCAACAGATAAGATAGCAGAAGACAATCTACGGTGTATAGCAGAAGCAACAGGTGGTATATATATCAAGCCAGAGGGGAAGCTTACTTCAAAAAATATTGCTTCTAGCAAAAAAACAACTAAAAGAGTCAAGTTGCAACAACAACCAACAGTCTCTCTACTTAAAATACATGCTTCATTGCCTGTAGATGATAAATATGCAGTCGCAAGACATAAAGTATATGCTAAAGATGGTTCGTTGATACTAGAATGTAGTTCTACGAATAAAGTAGAGTGTACAGAGAGTATAGCAACTGGTAAATATATGGTAGAGTCCTCTTATGGAAAAACAATACACAATACAAAATTATATATACTAGAATCTTTAGACGCTTTTTTATATACTAGTTTTAAGTCAAAGGATACATCAAAGGATACTCGTCATGACTATAATGAAGATCCAAGAAAAGAAAAAGAGTCTAATGATTTGCATGAGATGGATCAGCAGTATAAACAAGAGCTATTGGAGATAGAGAATGCTCAAGGTATAATGACAGAAGAGAAAAAGATGACAAAAGATATAAGAAAAAACAGAAAAATAAAAAGAATGAAAAAAATGAGAGAAAGACTTAATCGTGAAGGATCACCTTATGATAGGGTGGATTCACCTGATGGTAAGGGTATTTTTAGATAGTATGCCCCTCCTTTCTTCTCTTTAGATTATTCTCAAGGAAAAACAAATGAATAAATATTTTAGAATGGTCACAATGGCATATCTGATACTGCTATCGGCGGTACTTGGTGCTGGGCTTTATGCAGGGATAGTTGTGGCTCCGGTGACTTTTAATACTGAGTTATGGTTAGGCTCGCAGGTGCTGAGTCATTTCCAAGAGGGTCTTATCATGACTGAGAATTTTGTGAGGCTCTCTTATCTAGTAGACTTTGCTCTTGTAATGATATTTTTGTATGAGAGTTATAAGTATAAGATGTTTGAGAGAGATAGTATCACTACACTCTCTGCCATTATCGCTATAGCTTCTGGACTATTTTTTGGGCATTACTATCTGCCTGATATCCTCACTATGCAGCTCGCTGGTGAAGTGATGACTAGTAGTGATACCTTTGCCAGAGTACATGCTGCTAGTGAGATAGACTTCAAGATATTTACTATGGCATTGTTGGTCTTGATAGTACGAAATATGCAAAAAGCATGTAGGTGATGGAGCAGGTGGAGCATCCTTTTAAACCTATAATCTTCAAAGATACAGAGGTTTTGATACTAGGGTCTTTTCCTAGTATTCAGTCATTTGAAAATAACTTTTACTATGCACATCCACGCAATCAGTTCTGGAAGATACTCTCAGCAGTGACAGAGTATCCAGTTAACAACCGTGATCAAAAGATATGG
>DAOUPF010000340.1 GCA_030626265.1 Sulfurovum sp. | reverse complement strand
TTTGTATATACATCAAATGCTTGGGATCTTAGACGAGTACCTGCTGTATCTGCACACTCTAGTGATGGATTCCAGATATATTATGAGGTCAAGCCAACCTCTATATCTGACAGAAGTGACAAGATCTATAGAGTGACCAATGAGTGGAGCTATACATCACTAGATGGCTCAGCACGATTTGCTTATGACTTTGAAAACCGTAATGTGGACAAAGACCTATCAGAGTTCAACAAAGCAATCTCTGCATTTAAAAAGGCTGAGACTATCCGTTTCAACTCTATGGTCACAAATGAAGAGGCGTTTATGCTTCAATCACTCAAAGAGAAGATGGGTATCAAACTCTACAATCCAGAGGTAAGAGCATATCAGAAGTTTTTGAGCTCTTATAGCAAGGCATCAGGAAACTCACTATATAGCAGTGACACCTCTAAAATCATGAAGAACTCTGATTTTGTCATCTCTGTTGGTTCTGCTTTGAGAACTGATGCACCAGGGGCTAGACATGCCTTCAATAATGTTCAGAAGATGAATAAAGGTGCAGGTCTTTATTTCCATCCTATCGGCGATACACTAGTCCCTACCTTTGGCAAGATGGTTAGTACATTTGCACATAAGGTTGGATTAGAGGAAGCAGCACTTTATCTCATACTTGATCTGTTTGCAGACAAAGATAAGCTATCTTCGAAAACAAAAGATTATCTAGCAAGCTTTCATAAGTCAGAGAATAAAACTATAAAAGAGAAAGTGATGAAAGATGTCACTGAGACTATAGTAGATGAAGAGACAGGAGAGTCAAAAGAGGTTACTAAAAAAGTACTAGAGATGGTAGAAAAAGAGATTACTGTTGATATTAATGGATTAGTAGATCTTTTAGGTGGAGATAGTGAAGAGTTTAAAGCAGCATTTGAAAAGATGATGAAGAAAAAAGAGAGCTTCTCACTAATAGTTGGTGAAGATCTCTACTATCATGATAAAGCTGACAATCTAGCAGCTCTTGTAGCTCTAGTAGAAAAGAGTTGTGATATGGATGTAGTTATCATCCCTCCAAAAGCAAATGCTTTGGGTGTATCACTCATATGTGAGCTTAATGATGAGCCTTCAGGGTACACTATAGGATATAACGAGATAGGAGACTATAGACTCTCTGCTCTAGGTGATGGTGATTTAGATATGCCAGCTATGAATCAGCAAGAGGGAACATTGACCAACCTATCCAAAAGAGTTGTACCTACAAATGCAGCGCTAGAGTATGGTGGTTATGAGCTAAACTCACTAGTCAGAGTATTGATAGGTGGTCCTAGTCATACTATCTACTGGACAGAGAAGTTACCTACTAACAAAGGCTTCCAAGCTACCAAGTTTGATGATTTACCAAACCACTATAGTAATGATGGTGTTGAACACCGTGGTTACCTGATAGATACTACAAGTCAAGAGGTAGATTTACCAGAGGTTAAAGAGTTTGATTCAGAGGCAGTATTGGATGGTGAGATAGTATGTCGTTGTAACCCAGAGAGACAGTTCAATGACTTTACAGATAAAGCTCATCAGATATTTGAGACTTTTGCACTATATGCAAGCCCAGAAAAAGCCGAAGAGTTAGGCAAGAGAGTAGAAGTGGTATTTGAAGATAGAAGCTTGACTTTAGATGTCGTGGTAGATGATAGAATATCAGGTGATATCACTATGCTACCAGATTTTAAAAGTGCAGAAGATATCTATACCCTCTTTGGTAAAGAGAGATACAAAACAGTAACAATGAGAAAGGTGTAACATGGAAACAATTATACTACCCGAAGTGACTTGGGTTGGTGCAGCAATCAAGGCAGTATTAGCTCTGTTGATTATTGCAACAGCCGCGGCACTTGGTACCTATGTAGAGAGGAAAGTTCTCGCATGGATGCAGAGAAGACCAGGACCTACACATGTTGGTCCTTTTGGACTATTGCAGTTAGCAGCTGATGGAATCAAACTTTTTACCAAAGAGGACTTCATACCTCAGAATGCAAATAAGTTTATATTTTCTATAGCACCTGTGATTACAGCAGGTACAGCATTTATAGCACTTGGTGCAGTGCCTATATTGCCTGACTTTACTATCCCTGAGTGGATACCACTGTTAGGAGGCACTTTTGTACCTTCTATCGCTTCAGATGTCAATGTCGGAATCCTATTTATACTAGGAACTATGGCAGCTAGCCTCTATGGTCCACTTCTTGCAGGTATGTCACAGGCAAACAAGTGGGGAGTTATAGGAGCGGCTAGAACTGCTGTTCAGTTCTTGAGTTATGAAGTTGTCACAGGATTATCTATACTAGCACCGATTATGTTAGTAGGTTC
>DAOUPF010000101.1 GCA_030626265.1 Sulfurovum sp. | reverse complement strand
GGTAAAGTTATACAGGTACTAGGACCAGTTATCGATGTAGATTTCAGCGATTATCTTCCTGGTATAAATGAAGCACTTGAGACAACAATCATTGTTGCTGGAGTTGAGACTAGATTGGTACTAGAAGTTGCTATTCAGCTAGGTGATAACCGTGTGCGAACAATTGCAATGGATATGAGTGAAGGACTTACAAGAGGACAAGAAGTAAAAGCAACTGGAAACTTTATTAAAGTACCAGTTGGTGAAGAAGTTCTTGGACGAATCTTCAATGTTATCGGTGAGCCTATCGATGATGCTGGTGATTTTGAAGCTAAAACTTCATGGGCTATTCACCGTGAGCCACCAGCATTTGAAGAGCAGAGTACAAAAACAGAAGTTTTTGAGACAGGTATCAAAGTAGTTGACCTTCTTGCTCCTTATGCAAAAGGTGGTAAGGTTGGACTATTCGGTGGTGCTGGTGTTGGTAAAACAGTTATCATCATGGAGCTTATCAACAATGTTGCTATGAAGCATAGTGGATACTCTGTATTTGCTGGTGTTGGTGAGAGAACTCGTGAAGGAAATGACCTTTATCATGAGATGAAAGAGTCAAATGTACTAGACAAAGTTGCTCTTTGCTTTGGTCAGATGAGTGAACCTCCAGGGGCAAGAAATAGAATCGCACTTACAGGTCTTACAATGGCTGAGTATTTCCGTGATGAGATGGGACTAGATGTATTGATGTTTATCGATAATATCTTTAGATTCGCTCAGTCAGGTGCTGAGATGTCAGCACTTCTAGGACGAATTCCTTCAGCTGTTGGTTATCAGCCTACATTGGCTTCAGAGATGGGTAAACTCCAAGAGAGAATTACATCTACAAGTAAAGGTTCTATCACATCTGTTCAGGCTGTATATGTACCTGCGGATGACTTGACAGACCCTGCTCCTGCTTCTGTATTTGCACACCTTGATGCTACTACAGTTCTAAACCGTGCTATTGCTGAAAAAGGTATCTACCCAGCAGTCGATCCACTGGATTCAACTTCAAGAATGCTTGACCCACAAATAGTTGGTGAAGATCACTATGAAGTAGCTCGTGGTGTACAGCAGATTCTTCAGAAGTACAAAGATCTACAAGATATCATTGCTATTCTTGGTATGGATGAGCTTAGCGAAGATGACAAGCTAGTTGTTACTCGTGCGAGAAAAGTAGAGAGATACCTATCTCAGCCATTCCATGTTGCTGAAGTATTTACAGGTAGTCCTGGTGTATATGTAACTCTAGATGAGACTATCAAAGGATTCAAAGGTCTTTTAGCTGGAGAGTTTGATGAGCTTCCTGAAGCTGCATTCTACATGGTTGGTTCTATGGATGAAGCGGTTGCAAAATCAGAGAAAATGAAAGAGAAAGTGGCATAAGCCATAAAGGAATAGTATGAAAACTATGAAACTAGAAATAGTTACACCCCTTGGTATCGTATATAATGGCGATATCAAACAAGTGACCTTGCCTGGTGAACAGGGTGAGTTTGGCGTACTTCCTGAGCACGCCTCACTTGTCTCTTTGTTGGATGCTGGTGTTATAGATATACAGACAAGCGAAGGCAAAGATATCATGGTCGCAATCCATAGTGGCTATGTAAAGATAGATGAAAATAAAGCTCTATGTATCGTCAATGGAGCGGTAGCTCTAAATGATGAAGATGGCAAGTTATCTGAAAATCTAGAAGCAGCAAAAGATCTTCTAAAAGGTGCAGAGATTTCAAATCTAGCAATTGCAACAGCAGTTAGTAAGATAGAGTCTGTAGGAAAATAATATCTTTTCTCTTCTTTTTGACTACCTATTTGATAGTAGTGCGATTACAATATTTGTAATCTTGCTACTATCTATATATTTTGTTGGTGTATTATGGATATTTATCTATAGATACCGACTACTACAACAGCGTCTCAACCTAGAAATCGACTCCCTAACCAGACTATATATGGGCAAAGCAAGCTCTGTATCCAAACAATCAGTCCTATCAGCATATCTTAAAAGAGCAGGAGAACTCAGTAGTGAGATACTCAATGCTGCAATGAGTGATACTGTAAGAGTGTCAACCAAAGGTTTGACTCTGCTATCTATTGTTGCATCTACTTCACCTTTTATCGGTCTTTTTGGTACTGTAGTTGGTATACTAGAGACTTTTAGTCACCTAGCCACTCAAAAGAGTGCAGCACTATCAGTGGTAGCTCCAGCTATCAGTGAAGCTTTGATTGCTACTGCTGTTGGTATATTTGTGGCTATCTTTGCCTATACATTTCATTTGATTCTCAAACGAAAAGCATATGAGCTTAGCTCAGTTCTAGGTTCGCAGATTGATGTAATGCTATCCAAATCCAAAGTTGAGAACTGATTCGTGTTTAGCTGGGATGATGATCCTGACCTGAACATCACACCACTTGTAGATGTGATGCTTGTACTCATGGCTATTCTTATGATTACTGCACCTACAATTAATTATGAAGAGCAGATTACTCTACCCCAAGGTACACATAGCAAAGTTAAAGACAAAAATCCTACCATCATGATACGTATGGATAAAGATCAAAATATCTATCTCGACAAAGACATCTATACTCTAAAAGATTTTGCTGATAACTTTATGCTCAAATCAAAAAAATACAATTTTAAAAGTGATGTATTTATCCGTGCAGATGAAAATCTAGCTTACCGTGATGTAATGTTCCTACTAAAGAGTGTCAAAGAGGTCGGCTTTGCAAAGGTCTCTCTGATAACAGAATAATGAGAGATAATTCCAAAATCACAGCAGGTGCTATAGCCATAGGTGTATATCTACTTTTGGTAGGTTTAGTATTTTACTATTTTAACTATCGCTCGAATGAAAAGCCAGTACATTATGTCAAGAAAAATACAAATCATATAGCTGTCTCACTAGCTTCAGCAGATAATATTCCCAAAGCTAAACCTAAAGTAAAGTCTATACCAAAGCCCAAGAAGAAAACTCCTCCTCCAAAGAAAACCAGAAATATCACAGCACCAAAGGCTAAAGATATAAAGCAGGTCAAAAAAACTAAAAAACCAGTAAAAAAGGTAAAAACAAAAGATCTGTTTGCCTCAGTGAAAATAGATAAGAAAACAAAACCACCCAAAAAGAGTCAAAAGAAAAAAAATACTAAAACAGAAAAATCTGCCAGCCAAAGAGTATCAGACTCACTAAAAAAACAAAATAGGGATGACAAGGGCATAGAAAATGTCTATTTTGCCTCTATAGAGCAGAAGCTTAGAGGCTGGCCAGCACAAGCTAACTACGCAGGAGAAGAGATAGCTGTATGGCTAAAAGTCTATCAAAGCGGCTCATTTGAGTTTAAAGTTCAACGCTTATCAACTAACACAGAGTTCAACGAAGAGCTAATAGCATATCTAAAACAGCTACAATCTATAGGACTGGGTAGGCATAGTAATAGTAAGCCGTACGAGATAGAGGTTGAATTTATCGCTACAGAGTAAGGATCATAAAGATACTTATCAAACTAATACTATTTAATATTGATTTCAGTACAAACTGCTATAATAAACTAAAATGTTATAGGGATCTTTATGCGTTATATACTTATTTTACTATTTCCCCTCCTTGTATTTGCAGCACCTGATGCGAAAATGAAGATAAAAAAAGATGTAGACCAAAGAGCTAGTATAGCTGTTGTAGACGCTAGTTCTGGTGATGCTATATCAAAAAAACTACATAAGATATTTTTCTCAGACTTAAAAATAAGTGGTAATTTTCTCCCAGACTCCTCATATCATAACGGTAGCTATGATGATAGTATAAAGCCGTCTTTTAGAGCCAAAGAGTATGTTCTTAAGTATAAATTTGCAAAAAATGGCTCTGGTGCTATACTCATGACCAAGCTTATAAAGTCATCTAACTCTAGAGTGGTGTTGGAGAAGAAGTACTCTATACCATCTTTGGCAAAGTACCCTTTTATCGCACACAAGGCTACTAGTGATGCAAATGCAGCACTGGGATATAAGTCACTAGAGTGGATAAATCGCTATGTTGTATTTGCTCGATATACAGGCAAGAAACAGAGTGAGATACTACTGGCCGATTATACATTTAACTATACAAAGACAGTGATTCGTGGTGGGCTTAATCTATTTCCTCAGTGGGGAGACCCTAAACAAAAAGGACTCTACTATACATCATATGAGTCTGGAACACCAACTATATATCATCTCAATATATATACAGGAGAACGAAAAAAAATAGTCTCCTCTGAGGGTATGTTGATATGCTCTGATGTGAGTAGGGATGGAAGTAAACTGCTACTAACTATGGCTCCTAATGGACAGCCTGATATATATGAGTATAGTGTATCTAATGGCTCAAAAAAGAGACTTACTAAGTTTAGTGGGATTGATGTGAGTGGTAAATATAGTGACAATGAAAGCTCTATATCTTTTGTCTCCAATAGACTAGGACAGCCAAATATATTCAAAAAATCTATGAATAGTTCTGCTGTTACTCAACTCATATTTCATGGCAAGAAGAACAATAGCTGTGATACACATGGCAAAAAAGTCATATACTCTAGTAAAGAGGGTAGAGCAAAGTTCAATCTATACATAGCCAATACAGCAGGAGGCAGTGTACGACCACTGACTAGTAGTGGAGTTAATCAGTTCCCACGATTTGCACCTGATGGAGATACAATCTTATATATCAAACGAAGTTCTGGATCTAACTCTATAGGCTATATAGGACTTCGCACTAATCAAACAATGCTATTCCCTCTAGGGAGCCATAAGATACAATCTATCGATTGGTAATTATATTTAAAAGGAAAAAACAGATGAAAAAACAACTAATAATACTAGGTTCAATAATAACTTTGATATCAATGAGTGGATGTACGAAACAAGCAGTATCTCCAGATTCAGGAGTAGATGCAAAATGGGGCAACTAGAGTAGCCTCAGATACTGTAGTACTGGATAGTAGTGATGGTGGAGTCAATGGTAAAAATGGTCGTGGAACTAATAGTGTATACTTTGCTTATGATAGTAACAAAGTAAATACAGATGGTAAAAATAAAATATCCAGTGATACACAGGCATTGAAGAGCAAATCAAAAACAGGTAAAGTGAAGATAGAAGGAAATAGTGATGAGTTTGGTACTGATGAGTATAACTATGCATTGGGCTTGAAACGAGCTAAAGCAGTAAAAGACTCTATGGTAGCTCGTGGTGTACCCGCTGAGAAAGTATCTGTAGTAAGCTATGGTGAGTCCAATCCAGTCTGTACGGACGGTACACAAGAGTGCTATCAAAAAAATCGTCGTGCAGATTATGAGTAGAAAAGAGTTATTATGAATAAAATTATTATAGGGTGTATAGTAAGTAGTGTTGTACTTTTGGCTGAACCTTCTGTGTATGGTAACTCTGGTAGCTATGCATCTGCAGGTAAGATAGCCAAAAAAAATCAAAGCTCTGTAATCTCTCTCAAACAAGAGGTAGCACAACTAAAACAGGATATAGAAGGGCTCAAATCCATAGTAGAAGGACTGAGCCTTACGATAAATCAAATGCAACAAAAACAAGCTAGCTCAGGTACATCTAGTAGTCAAGCAGATCAGAAGCTGATGCAAGACTTGGGTGGTATGATAGATAAGATAAACAAAAACTATGTCTCAAAAGCAGAGTTGAGAAAAGCACTCAAGAGTGGAAAAGTATCAAAAAGTAATAACTCCAATACTAAAGTTACTAAGAAAAATAACTCACTAGAAAAAGCAGACTCTTCTGCTCTATATAGTAGAGGGGTTAGACTAGTAAAGCAAAAGAGATATAGCATGGCAAAGCT
>DAOUPF010000151.1 GCA_030626265.1 Sulfurovum sp. | reverse complement strand
ATATTATTTTAAAGGACATATTATGAAACTCGTAAATACTTTGGCTCTTACAGCTCTACTAGGATTTAGCTCACTTTATGCAACATCATACACAGTTGATACATCACATTCAACCATAGGTTTTAAGGTACGCCACATGATGGTAGCTTCGGTGCGTGGTGCTTTTAAAGACTACAAAGGTCACTATGATTATAACACAGACACAAAACAAATCAAAAGCTTAGAAGGAACAGTAAAGATTGCTTCTATATCTACAAATGATAAAAAAAGAGATGATCACCTACTCTCACCAGATTTTTTTGATGCAAAAAAATACCCAGATATGACACTGAAGCTCATTAGCCACACAGGTGACAAAGCTTTGGTCGAGCTAAGTATAAAAGGCATCACAAAGAAAGTAGAGTTTGATGTGGACTACCTAAGCAAAGAGAGTAAAGATCCATGGGGTAATGTTAAAACCGGATTTGAGCTTACGGGTAAAATTAGCCGTAAAGCATACAATATAACATTTCAAAAAGTACTTGAAACTGGTGGTGTCATTGTAGGTGATGAAGTAAAAATATATTTAGAATTAGAAGGTATTAAAGCCCCATAAGTGCATAGTGTATTTTAGATACACTCCTTGCACTATATAAGGAAAATAAAATGAAAAAAATAATTACAATTTCTGTAGCACTTGTTGCATTACTAACAAGTGTACAGTCAGATTCCAATTTTGCTAACAAAAATAAAGTAGGCATAAACATGAGTAAAGATGTAAAAGGCTCACTTAATACAAGCGCTTCTGAACTTAAGGAAAGCCCTGAAAAAGCAATAGAAAAAGCACTTCAAAGCTATTTAGTCAGTGCTAAAACTGCTAAAGCTTCTGATTTAGAAAATGATTGGTATGAACACTTATCTGTAGTTGGAGAAATCAATGGCAATCTTGTTAAAATGACTAGAGATGAATTTATAAAATTGATTGAAAGTCACAAGCCTGTGCCAGAAGCTAAAGGAAGAATTGTTAGTATAGATTTAGGAAAAAACGCTGCCAGTGCAAAACTAGAATTTATAACACCAGGTGGCTTCAGGTTTACAGATTATATATTAATGTATAAGGAAAAAGGCGTTTGGAGAGCAAGTTCAAAAGTTTTTGATACAAATATTCATTATAATAAGCAAACTCAAGAAAATACATATGCTGAGTATGAATCTATAGCGAAAATACTCCAAAACTATTTTGATGCTGCCAAAACTGGTAATGGAAAAATTCTGAATACGGATTGGTCTGAATATGCCACCATAGTTGGAGAATACGGAGAAAATATAATTAAAATTTATAGGAATGACTTTGCACAAGCTATAAGTCATCAAGGAGCTGCATCTGCTATTGATACGCATATTATTTCTATAGATTATAACGGAAAAGCAGCGTACGCTAAAGTTTCAATAACTAATTGGTTAGGATCAAATTATACCGACTACTTAGTGCTACATAAACAAGCTAATAAGTGGCTAGTTACTGGTAAAGTTTATGATGTTAATTAATGTTATTTTAAAATAAATGAAACCAAGTATAGGGTCAATCAACTGCTAAGCACTTCTTTGAAGGTCTCTACTTTGGATATCTTATTCTTAAAAATTATTAGGTATATATAGTACTAAATCTTGCCAAAACCATAGTAGCATAGCAGTAGCTATCATCATGATTGCAAATGGCCAAACGCCCCTTATGATCTCTTCTATCTTTGCTTTAGAGATAGCTTGAATGATAAATATATTCATACCTACAGGAGGAGTGATAAGAGCAGTCTCTATGAGTACTACAAAGAATAGACCAAACCAAACAACATCAATACCTCTATCTAAAATGGCAGGCAAAAGTACAGGTACCATTATCAGAAGCATAGATAGGGATTCTAGAAAAAAGCCTATAAACAATAAGACAATAGCAATAGCAAATATAAATAGAGTTAGATTTGAGATATTTGATACCAATAGATTGGATATGTCTTGTGGAATTTGATATAAAGTAATGGCATAAGAAAATACTTTTGCACCTGCAATGATTAGAAAAATCATTACAGTAGTTTTGGATGCATCATAGACTGCATCTTTGAGTTTGTCTATAGTCATTCTGCCCATCATTGAAGTTATTAGTAGAGCTATGACAAAACCAAGACCAGCACTTTCAGATGGTGTTGCTATACCTAGATAGATTGATGATATAACACTAGTAGCTATAAATAGAGTAGGAATTGCCCTGAGTGTTGATGTGTATCTCTCTTTCCATGAGGCTTTATCTATATTTTCATACTGCTTACTAAATTTCGCATATAAGATACTGTAACTTACAAAAACAAATATAAGAAACAGACCAGGACCAATACCTGCTAAAAATAACTTTGAAATGGATGTTTCTGTTATGATTCCATAGAGAATGAGCGGGATAGAGGGAGGTATCAATATACCTAGTGTTCCACCTGCTGCTAGTAGACCATATACAAAAGGCTTAGGATAGCCTCTGCTTGTCATTTCAGGGATTGCAACAGTACCTATCGTTGCGGCAGTTGCAACTGAGGAGCCTGATACCGCAGAAAATAAACCACATGATAGAATAGTAGCAACACCCAGCCCCCCTGGTAGGTGCCCAACCCAAGACTGAACCGCAGCAAATAGGTCTCTTCCTACATTTGCCTTTAGTAATACATTTGACATAAGTAAAAACATTGGAACAGCCAAAAGCTCGAAGCTATCCATTGAACCATAAAATCTCTGAGGTACTGCATTGAGCGGGAGAGGGAAATATGCAAGAAGTGATATACCTAGTCCAGCGAGAGCAAAAGCAACGGGGACTCTCACAAAAAGTAAAAGTAACAATAATCCTAATATAACAAGTGCTGTCAAGATAAACCTTCATTTTTTGTCGTAATTCCAACTGTCCATACTTTTACAATCTCAGCAATAGCTTGTATCAACAGTAAAGAAAATCCAATCCAAATAGATGCTTGTGTAAACCACTTGGGAATAGCCAAGTAAGAGTCAGTTGTGTGACCTCTCTGTGTAGAGTGCAGCCATAGCTCAAAACCATAATAAACTGTAACTGCACTAACCAATATAATAACAAGCAGAGAGAAAGTCTCAGATATTTTTCGTAGTATGGAGTCTGTATCCCTGAAAGCAATATCTATTACTATTAGATTTTTGTGTTTGAGAGCATAAGCACTTGCTATAAATGTTGCCCATATTTGAGTGATAGCTGATACTTCATCTACCCAAATGGTAGGCTTAGTAAAAACATATCTCATAAATACTTCATAAGTAACAATGATTCCAATCAAGAAAAATAGCCAAGCAGATATCTTGCCTATAAACTCTGTTATGGAATCAATTGTTTTTATCATATTCTATTTATTTTGCCAAACTTGCAGCGTCGACTACATCTTGACCAATTTTACCAACATTTTTGATGAATTGACTAGTTACACTTGAAGTTGCATCTTTCCAGATAGCTCTTTGTTCAGCAGTAAGTCTTGTAACTTTCATTTTGCTCTCTAGCTCTTTAGCAATAGAGTCTTCATTTGAATAAACTTTATTTCTTAAGTCTTTTTCTACCTTGGAAGCGGCAGTTAATACTATGTTTTTATTTTTATCTGATAATGACTCAAATACTTTGTTGTTGATAATAGCAACAAATTCAATAGCACTATCACCAGTGACTGTAACATGTTTCATGACTTCAAATAGTTTTCTACTTTTTACAGCTGATAGACCTGTCATACCAGCATCAACTGTACCTTGTTGATATGCTAAGAACTGCTTTGAGCCAGACATGAGTGTAGGAACTGCTCCTATAGACTGTGCTGTCCAGCCTTGGATTTTACCATACGATCTTATTTTTTTACCTTTCAAGTCAGAAGGTGCGACGACAGCTTTATCATTATTCAAATATACATTTCTACCAAATGCTTGCCACCAAAGAACTTTTGCTCCAGTCTCCTCCAAGATTCTAGCATCAATGATATTTCTCATTTTAGAACCATTAGAAACAGCTTTTTTCAAGTGATCAGAATTTTCAAATAGAAAAGGAATACTAACAACATCAACTGATGGAACAGAACCAGCAAATCTACCAATAAAAGCAGATCCAGCTTCGATAGCTCCACTTCCTACAGCTTCTGGTACTTGTTTATCTTTATATAGTTGAGCAGATGGAAAGATAATGACTTTTAAGTCACCATTAGACTCTTTTTCAACAATATTCTTAAATTGGTTCCAATTTTCACCTAAAGAGTGGGTCATAGGAAGTTGCAAAGTAACTCGAAGAGTTGTTGATGCGAGTATAGAAGTAGATGCAAACATTAGTGAGAGTGCAGCAATTTTAAGTGTCTTTAGTTTCATTAGATATCCCTTTGTTTAATTTGATAATGAGTTTATTACATATATAATTAATTTTTACTGAAAATAAGATATTGTGCAATATGGAATTTATCATTATATATCTACTTTATTCATTAGCAAAAATATAACAAAACCCTCTAGTCCTCTACCAATAAATGGTAGAGTGAGAGAAAATATTAAATATCATCTCTCCTTAACATAAGGAACCCCAATAGCTTTTGGAGCTACTGCACGCCCAGCGAAACTGGCT
>DAOUPF010000282.1 GCA_030626265.1 Sulfurovum sp. | reverse complement strand
CCTTCATTTTTAGGCATTAAAGCACTGTAATAGGTGCTTTAATGCTACAATCATAAGTGCTTTATAGCTAAGCACCCACTCTCAACAGCTCTATCTTTCACATCCTCATAATCCTCTTTACCTATATTCCACAAGTAGCAATGGAGATCAAACATTAGCTTGTCTGAATATGTTATAGTAGCTACTTTAGCTTTAATAGTTCCTCTCATTACATGCACTACAAATAACTTTAGGTTTCTAGCATGACCTAATGACTCAGCATGTTCATCAATCATTTTATCTAGTTGTCTCTTTATGGTTGTACGTGGTATCATTTACTATCCTTTGTTAGTGGTGAGTTTCTAGCAGCCATTGAAATCATACTCCTCTACCTCAACAACTGGTAGCAGTGACTTAAGTTTTCTACCTAAGAATGTTGAGAATGGCTCATAAGTATCACTCAGTCTATGAGCTTCTTTCATAACAGCTAGTACATATATCAAGTCATCTACATCATTCTCAGGCATACACATTTGTTTATTCCAAACCGCAACCTTAGCAAAGTTAGTATCACTAGCTACCAACATAATAGCTTCTACTGTTGTGAGTCCAATCTCATTCTTGTGTTTGTTCATTATCTGCTCTAACATTTGTTATCCTTTATTATAGTGCTAGTTTACCAAACACATTAGTCTGATAAACTGGCTCTTTAGTTTCACCATAGTCTGAGATGTACTTCATACAGTCATTCTGCACAAGGTATCTCCTTTGTTCTTGAGTAAGGTCTTGTAGTGTATCCCTACTAATGAAGCCATCTTTAGCTCTCTCAATTAAGTCATCACTAGGTAGCCCTACTAGCTCTTCAGTGGTCTTAACTTTGATCTCTATCCTCTCTGTTCTAGCTTGTTGCTTCTCTTCTGAAGTAAGTCTGGTTTCATTCCTAATTATCTTGGGTAGCATCTGTATCCTCCTTTTCCATTAGTTGGTCTAGTAGCCATTTCCTAGCAGCAATCTCATCACCATGGTAGAGGTTAGTGGCATAGGCTTCGGATAGCATCCTAGATGTATCTGAGTCAAAGTAGTCTAGTATGAGTTCATCTAAAGTCATCTCATACCTCTCTTCAACATAGGTATTAATATCTTTATACTTGCAGTGGAATAGAAACTCAACAACCTCTTCTCTTTGTTTCTTAGCTAGTGTTGTACTGATACCACCTAGTAGAAACGAAAAGTAAGCAGTTGTTTTAAACTGTTTGAAAGTCATCTTCTTAAATGGCTTAGACTTCCCAGTCATTTTATGCCTTTGGTAGGGTATATCACAAGCCTGTCTGAACGTACTAAAGGTCACAGAGAACTGATCCAAAAACTTACCCTCCAAACTCTCTGTAGCTTGTGGTAGTATCTTGTAGAGTTTGATTAACTTGTCTATTTCATTGTCGTCTGATAGCTCAAGTATTTCTGCTACAGTAGCCAAGTAATTCTCAGGCTCATGAACACCACCAGAAGTAGCTATAATACTATGTCTCTGCACCATTGTTAGTGCTTTGTTTTCTAACGTAGCTAACAAAAAGACTGCTAGTGAACCCTTAACAGAAGTCAACCTCTTCAAATAGTTTTGTTGCTCTGTGGTGTATGAGGGATCTATTACGTTGTTATTCAAATCCTCAAGAACCTGACGCTTTACATAGGTGCTAACTCTAGGTAACAGTTTTAAGTTCTTTGCTATTAAAGCAGTATCCTGTCTGAGGATACCTTTCATGAGGTTTAACTTAATCAAAGTAAAAGACTTTGGTAGTTCTGTGACGTTGGTTGGACTGTCTTTAATGTTGTTGTTGATCATCATGGTATATAATGTATTCATTTTATAACTCCTATTATTTGTTTTCTTGCTCTGGAAACAGCAGTGTACATTTGGTTTTTGTTTACTTTGCCTAGTATAACAGTATCACAAGATGTTCCCTGAGCCATATAGGCTGTTTGTGATTTGGCACTTCTAACTGATTGAACATTGGATAGTTGTGTAATAAGCCCATTAAGCTTTATAAGCTCCATTTGTCTCCTTTCAGCTACTGCTACCATAGCAGTCCATGCCTTACCTTCAAAAGGACTGTATGTTATTTTTTTTGTTTTGTCCTGCGAGCCACAGTGGTTTTCCGTAACTAGTTTTATCCAAGCACTAATAAACTGGGTATCAAACTTAAAAGCATTTGGTTCTCTCTTGAAGCCAGCTCTCTCTATATAAGCAATAACGTTCTTTGACCAGATACCACGTAATCTTTTTCTGTTGTTTAACGCTGCTTCATATGGCTTATTAACATCTAAAGAATCTCGAAAAACTGGTATGGATATGCTGGCATCTTCTAAGTGTACTGAACCCCTAAAGTATTCTTTGGAGAACAGATCAATGTGCTCTAGCTTGTTAATAGCTGCTAACGCCTTACCCCGCATTGTGCCCCAATCACATTTATCTTTAAAGTAGGCTATGTTGTCTTGAAACGTATTGAGGTGATAGGCATTAGTGTCTACGGTTAGCCAATACTCACCAGTTATGCCTAAGGATGTGAAAAGCTGACAAACAAACATAAAGGTTTTGTCCCTATCAACACCACAATCCATAATATTGCCTCCACTCTTAAGGACAACAATAAACTGATCAACTTCATCATGTGTAAAGTTATCAAGAACTAATCCCCTAACAAAACCTTCTGTAACTGATGACACCTTAAAAGAGGGTGTTAAAAAACCACGCCATATAGAATCAAGTAGTTTATCAGCACTAATAGCTCTTGGTTTTTTACTTTGGTCATTCCAATAACCATAGTATGTTTTACCACCTCCATTCTTGTTTATTGTCTTTGGGTAGTTTGTTGTGTTTAT
>DAOUPF010000374.1 GCA_030626265.1 Sulfurovum sp. | reverse complement strand
AGACCGAAAAATATGTTAGAAGATACTAGATTGATACGGTTTTTAATCCAGATAGAAGTATCAGTATATATCTCAAATATCAAGTCAGGATACTGTTTTTTAAACTCTGAGAGCATTAGTCTGATATCACGGCTCAGCTTTATAGCATTGCCATCCTTAGTCTTTGTGGTGTTGATAGATACATTCTGTTTGCCATTGAAGTGAGAGATATTGATTGACTGCGCAAGATCATAAGTGACCTTGGCTATATCACCAAGCCTTATACGTGTTTGAGAGATACTGAGAAGAGTATCTTCTAGAGCTTTTGCATTTTTCTCTCCATTGATGGTAGATAGATAGACGATTTTACCTTGGCTCTTGATAGTACCAGCAGGATAGATGGAGCTTAGAGTAGTGATAGCTTGATAAAACTGTGCTTTGGAGATACCATATCCATCTAGTACTCTCTCATCTATCTCAATCCTCACCTCCTCATCAGCATCACCATATATATCAATCTTGTTTAAATCTTTATAGGCACCTAGTCTGCTCTTTAGTGCCTCAGCAGCTTCTAATAGCTTTGCTTTTGAGTCATGACCAGATATGGCTATGAGTAGGAGAGGGAAATCAGCTATCATCATCTTGGCGGTTGGTTCACTCATATCAGAAGGTAGATCTCGTTTTGTGCTAGCTATGACATCTTTGATATCCCCTAGTACTACTTGGTTGTCAGCTCCACTCTTGATATCTGCTGTTATGGAGAACATACCATTTTGGATAACTGAGTCTATGTTATCTATCTTGCTAACACTCTGTAGGTCACTCTCTATGGCTTTGACAATCATATTGTCAAGTACATCAGCACTAGCTCCTGGATAGCCTCCATTTATCTGTACTTTGTCCAATTCTGATGGAGGGAATATCTCTTTGGGTATATTCTGATAGGCAAAAAATGCCATCATAAGTAGTAGTATGAAAAATATATGATTTAGTATAGGTCTATCTATAGCGAAGCGGATAAAGCCTTTAATCATCTACCTCTCCTTCCTTTGCAGTGGTTATCTTACTATTTTCATCAATGGAGAAGATCTTATCAGTAACTTGACTTTTGTATTTGAGCTGTTCTACATTCATCTGTAATATATTGTTCTCTTCTTTTAAAGCTGCTACTTCTGCTTCTATTAGATTGACCTCTCTGCTTTCATAGTATATTTTATTGCTTAGGTAAATTTTTATTAGAGCTAGGACAAGTATGATACTCATAGATATGATAGCTATAGAGAGAACTCCTAGTGTGATACCTTTTTCTTTCATTTACATACCCTCTTTAAATCTAAAACATCTAAGCTTTGCACTTCTACTGCGAGGATTTGTCTTTAGCTCATCTCTGTCTGCTATGATAGGTTTTCTAGTGATGGTTTTACCCATTGCATTGTTTTTACCACAGGTACATCTCATAGCATCTGGACTACATATACACTGCTGGCTCCATAGCTTAAATCTGTTTTTGACAAGTCTGTCTTCGAGTGAGTGAAATGTTATGAGAGATATAACAGCAGCAGATGGTTGCATAGTCTCTAGGGCATCTAGTAGACCCTCTATCTGACCTAGCTCATCATTGACCTCTATGCGTATAGCTTGAAACATCAGTGTAGCAGGGTGTATCTTGCCGCCCTTTGGTAAGATAGATCTAGCTATAGCACTTAGCTCTTTGCCACTGTTTATAGGAGCATGGGTTCTCACTCTGATAATCTCATCAGCCAATCTCTGTGCCTGTGGTATCTCTCCGTAGTTTTTGAATATATATACAAGCTTCTCTTGTGAATAGCTATTGACAACTTCATGAGCAGTAAGGCTGGCATCACTGTCCATACGCATATCAAGCCCATCACTCTCAAATGAAAAACCTCTCTCCACTTTGTCAAGTTGTAGAGAAGAGACACCAAAGTCAGCCAACACTCCTACGATAGGAGTCTCTTTGATACAAGGGAGTGTTT
>DAOUPF010000211.1 GCA_030626265.1 Sulfurovum sp. | reverse complement strand
TAAAAATGAGTTGATGAGAGATATAAAAGAGTTCAAGAAAAGTATTCCTTGTATCAAAGCTGCTCAAAGTATGCAAGCTATACAGAAATGTTTTCCAGAGGATAGATAGGAGATAAAATTAGTATGATGATAAAAACCATAGTTATAACTATTCTTCTACTCTCTTCTCTTGGAGCAGGGGAGCAGATAGGGCTTTTTGCAAATGTCATAAATGTTGAGAAAGATGATGTATTAAATGTCAGAGCCAAGCCTAACTATAGGTCTAAAAAAACTGGTAGTTTTGATCCTGATGGCTATATGATGGTGGATTATTGTAAAAAAGTAGGCAAATCAAACTGGTGTAAAGTATCTCCCGATCCATTGATGGACAGAGGAGGACGGGGATGGGTCAATGCAAAGTTTTTGAAGTTTAAAGATAGTGGCTATGTCAATATCAAAAATAGGAAAAATCAATGCTTTTATTCTCTAGAGTGCAAAGTGAGAAGTGGCAAAAGCCAGTGTCTAGTAGTTACCAAGCTACTAGGAGGCACGGAGACTACAGGTCTCAAAAAAGAGTGGATAGACCGTAGACTACTAACTCCAACTTCAAACTTCGGTGCTATGTTTTCTGATGGTGATGGGTATTGTGTCACAGGACGATATATCTATGATTATCTAGATAGAGTAAAGCTTGATAAATTTGCCAAAAAACATACAGAAGATGCATACTATAGAGCCATAGGTATACTCAAACATCTCTCTACTATGGATGATGAGTGGATAGTAGCACATATACACCCTACCAAAGGTGTCATACTGACTGAGAATGTCATATTTGGTGGCGAGGCAGATATACGATTTTCCAGAAAAGATATTCAAGAGATAAGTAAAACTAGAAACACAAAGCTTTACTGGGGTAAAACATATGGTAAAGGAGATGATAGATGGATGAGCTTATATACTTATCTAAAAAATCTCACAAGACCTATACATAAAATCACCAAAATAGAGATATTAAAGTCACACAAAGGGTTCAAAGATAGCCCAAATACAAAACAGATGGGCTATGAGATATATTGGATAGATGAAGACTCTGATGTCAAAGAGTACTCATATTTAGGATTGGTTATCATCGTAGAAAAATATAAAAATGAGTGGTATGTAGTGGGGATGATTAGAGATAGGTGGACTATATAGGTATCTAGTGAAGAGGTAGGTCTACCAAGACCCACCACCACCTCCGCCACCACCTCCTCCAGAGGAACCACCCCCACCAGAGAAACCTCCACCTCCACTTGAAGATGGAACAGTAGATGCACTGTTTACAGATGAGTCAAAGTTATTTATGTTGCCGATATTACCACGATACCATGTAGGTGTTTGGACAGCTAGTATATCATAAAATGATAGCCAGTGCTTTGTCTGGTCAAATAGCATGGCATATGGGAGTAATCTATCTAGATATAGAGGGTCTATCTCTAGGCGTCTTTTGATTTCATCCTCTTTAACTCGTTTGATAAACTCTTCTAGTCCTAACAAATGCTTTTGGGTATGAGCACCTTTTGGTGTGAATTTTCCTACATGTTTATATACATAGAAAGCAGCAAAGGTTAGTATGAGCCATACACCTAGAGGACTTATGAGTATATCCTGTAAAGTTTCAGAGTCCATAAGTTTAAATAGTGGTATACCACCACCCATAATAGCAAATACTAGACCAAATACTTTGTTAAGTATCCCTTTTTGGAAAAAAACTAATATTCCAGAACCTACAAATATAGAGGAAAAGAGTAGTAAGATAGATATATCTATGCCAACTTTGATAATCATTGAGTATATAGTAAGAGCAAGAAGTGGTAGTAGTATAAGTAGAGCTATATTTCTAAAAGATTTACGAGTTCTATCAGGATTTTCTACCATATGACCATCAGCCACTGACCAATTGTATAGATTGGTATTTATCTTTTCAAAGCCATCACTCAACTCTTGGGCTTTTGATGCAGAACCTTTAGAGAGTAAAAATGATTTTCGATCGTATTTAAATAGAACATTATTAAGCAAATATATCTGATCTAGAGACAGACCTGATATCACTTTAGAGGTTCTTTTTAATAGTGGATCTGAATCTTCAGATTTTTGATTTATTTTTATATATCCTAGATACCCCAGCTCTAGTACAGCAGCAGCAAAATCTTTTTGATCTGCATGTTTATCTAATACTAGACCAGCTTGAAGTAGAGTTAAGTCATCTGGTGCTAGATATCGCACAGCAATAGAGCGTTTGTCTATGAACCCTGTCTGCTCTTTGAGTTTTCTATAGAAAAATGCTAAAAAGCCAAAAAGAGCAGCCCAGTGCCAACTACCCATAATCTGTTCAAAAAATGTAGGCTTGATATTTTCTATACCATTTTGATCTAGCGTACTAGAATCAAAAGCTAATTCAGCCGTGAGTCCTTCAAAAGGTCTTAGATTGCTGGCATTTATGCTTAGATGTCTAGGGTTCACCCATTGGGTACTTGCTTTTGAATCAGTTGCCCCATACTCCCCTGTATAGCTAGAGGTAGCTATATTGCTACTGTGTAGTGATTCAGGCAAAAAGAAGTTGACTTTTACTTTTTGGATAGGAACTTTCCAACCAGTACCTATAGCATTCCATCGTATAGAGTCATTGTTGCTATTTTGTGCAGCGGGGAGCACTCCCATCTTGACATTATAGGATATAGTATAGGTATGCTTACCACTGACTACCTTATTGGCAGAACCAATTCTTAGTTGTTTTACTTTGCCTGCATGTGTGGAGTTCTGTGTACTTTTGATCCACTCTACTGGATTTGAATCCATCTCTATAGAGAAGTTATATAGTCCTATATCTCTTTGTGCACCACTGTTTTTTATCATAAAAGGGATATCACGATAGATACCATGTTTGTTTGGTGCAGACTCAAAATCATATGTTATAGACTCAGCTACAAAAAGCTCTCCACTCTGTTTGACAGTGACATCGACTATATAGTTAGAGATTCTTTCTGCAACCAAGAGATTGATACACCCTGCAAAGAGCAGGGTAAAAAAGAGTAGTTTTTTCATGTTTAGAAAATTATAGGTCTATTTTAGGCATCTTTCTAGCCATAGCTGCTTCATTTTCATCAAGCTCAAAATATTCTCTAGGAGTAAAGTTATATTTTTGTGCTACAAATAGATCAGGGAATGACTCTGTTTTTGCATTGTAGTCTCTTACAATTGCGTTGTAGTACCTACGAGCATTTTGGATAGCACCCTCTATGTTGCTAAGCTCCATCTGTAGATTGATAAAGGTTGTATTGGCTTTGAGATCTGGATACGCTTCTGCTAGGGCAAATAGCTTGCCTAAAGCACCTGTTAGCATATTGGCTGCCATCTCCTTGTCTTTGACTGATGAGGCATCTACCCCTTGTTGTCTAGCAAGGACTACTTTCTCTAGTGTCTCACCTTCATAGTCTTTGTATCCTTTTACAGTCTCTACAAGGGCAGGGATTAGATTGTATCGTCTTTTGAGCTGTACATCTATGTCTGACCATGATGCATCTATACCAGCACGAAGTGATACAAACTTATTGTATATAGCTATAAGAT
>DAOUPF010000184.1 GCA_030626265.1 Sulfurovum sp. | reverse complement strand
GTGTAGGTAAAACTACACTGATGCTTCAAGTAGCTAAAACACTTGAATTTACCTCTAGTGAGATACTTTATATCTCTTGTGATCACCCTCTGTTCGCTGATGTATCTCTGTTTGAGTTTATAGAGTACTTTTATGCCAGAGGAGGAAAGTGTATCATCATAGATGAGATACATGAAGCCAAAAACTTTGAACAAGAGCTAAAATCAGTTTATGACTTTTTGGATATCAAAATCATATTTTCAGGATCATCAGCTATCAAACTTACTAATGCCTCATTTGCTAGACGATATGCAATGTTCAAACTACCTTTTCTATCTTTTAGAGAATTTATAGAGTTAGAACTAAAGGTAGAACTCTCATCAAGTACTATGGATGACATAGTCACAAATCATACTGATATTGCAAATAGTATCAACAAAAAACTAAATAAAAATAAAATCCTAAAACTCTATAATGATTATTTGAACTTTGGTGCATATCCCTACTATCTAAATGACCCAGATAGCTACAATCAAAAAATGGTAGATACCATAAATACCATACTCTATACCGATGTAGCTCTACTCTATAAAGTACCTGCATCAAAAGTAGAGCTACTCAAAAAACTACTACTTGCCATCTGTGTGTCCAAGCCACTAGAGTTATCTATAGAGAAACTATCTACCAAAGTAGGTGTCTCAAAAGTCACTCTATACAACTACATAGACTACCTACATCGTGCAGAACTTCTCAGACATATTACATTTGAAGCCAAGAGATTTAAGTCCATGCAAAAACCAGATAAACTATATCTAGCACACCCAAACCTCTTTGCTGCACTTTGCAAAAAAAGTGATGTAGGTACTATACGAGAGACATATTTCGCCTCTATGTCATCGTATGCCTATTCTATATATTATGTTGATAGAGGAGATTTCTTAGTTGACGAGACCTATACATTTGAAATAGGTGGTAAAAATAAAGGATTTGAACAGATAAAAGATATTGAAAATAGTTTTGTAGTATCTGATGATATAGAGATAGGGTTTGAGAACCGAATCCCTCTCTGGCTATTTGGATTTTTGTACTAAATACTAGCTATTTATCTTCTCTTTTATCTCTCTGGCTATCTTAGTAATCTTAGATATCTTTTGAGTGTGTGTTAGCATATCATCTAGTAGTACTTTGACAAAAGCAGAGCCTACTATAACACCATCTACCCCTTTTATTTTATCTTTTGCTGTTTTTTCATCTACTCCAAAACCTACATATACAGGTGTATCACTATATTTTCTAATGGATGCTATGATACCATCTAGGGATTCACTTTTACCACTCCCCGTTATACCTGCATATGCGACAAGATAGATAAACTTTTTTGCATCTTTTGTTATCTGTGCTATACGAGCTTCAGTGTCTGTTGGAGCTATAAAGTCTATGAGGGATAGCCCTGCACTCTCTATGCCAGGCTTGTATGGCTGTGCCTCTTCAAATGGTAGGTCTGGGATAATGAAACCATTTACTCCACTCTGCTTTGCTTGTGATATGAAATAATCTATACCCTTATGATAAAAAGGATTAAAATACCCCATCCACATAGTATCAATAGCAGGTGCTATCTCTCTGGATACTTCAAATAGGTGCTCTAGCTTGAATCCATTGTTTAGTGCATGTAAGTTTGCTCTCTCTATGACAGGTCCATCTGCTACAGGATCAGAAAATGGCATACCCAACTCTAGTGTATCAACACCCGCTTCACCCATCGCCATAGCTAAGTCTATAGTGAAGTATCTATCTGGAAATCCTGTGGTTATATAGCCTACTAATTTTTTCATTATTACTCTTTTGTTAATATAGTGACGATATTATACATTTTTTTGATAAAATGAGAAATAAATTTCAACCTGAACTTATGCTATAGAATTGAAAAATATTCTGTAAATGCTTGTTTTATGGGTGTTTTATGGGTGTTTGCAAAGAATTTGAGGTTAACCTATAGGTTAATCGATGATTATTTGTGAATGCCCATGAGACAATGACTTATAGAAGAGTGGTAATTCTATAGCATAAGTTCAGGTCAAAGAGAAGACGATGAGTATACAAACAGCTAAAATTGAAAAACGAGTAACAGTAAGAACATTACAGAAACTAAAAGGCAAAGAGCCTATCACTATGGTAACAGCTTATGATGCACTTTTTGCTGGATTGTTTGATGGTGAAGTTGAGATGATACTAGTCGGAGATAGCCTCAATATGAGCTTCTTTGGCAAAAAAGATACCCTCTCTACTACCATGGATCAGATGATATATCACACGCAAGCCGTATGCAATGGTGCAAAACTACCAATGATAGTATTTGATATGCCATTTGGCTCATATATGACTTCAGAGATGGCACTGAAAAATACAGCTAGAGTCTACCAAGAGACAGATGCACAAGCTGTCAAGATAGAGGGTGGAGCAGAACGAGCTGACACTATCAAAACTCTAGTAGACAATGGCATAGCAGTCATCGCCCATATAGGTCTCATGCCTCAGCATATACGCTCAGAGGGTGGATATATCATTCGTGGCAAAAGCGAAGAGGATATACTAAGCCTGATAGAAGATGCAAAGGCATTGGAAAATGCTGGTGCTTTTGCCATAGTACTAGAGGGTATGAAAAGTGAAGCGGCTAGAAGAATCACTGAGTGTATCTCTATACCAACCATAGGTATTGGAGCTGGTGTAGATGTAGATGGACAAGTGCTTGTCTGGAGTGATATGTTTGGATTTTTTGAAGCATTTAAGCCTAAGTTTGTCAAACAGTATCTAGATGGTGCAGCACAGATAAGAGCTGGACTTGGGCAGTATAGAGATGAAGTAAAAGCTAGAGAATTTCCAAGCCAAAAGTATACATATTAATGGAACGCATAGTAGAAATAGAGAGATTTGAAGATGAGGGTAGCTATGAGACTACACTTCGTCCTGAGAGCTGGGATGAGTATATAGGGCAAGAGAAGATCAAAAAAAATCTCAAAGTCTTTATAGAAGCCAGTCGCCGTAGAGGTGAAGCACTGGATCATATCCTACTCTTTGGTCCTCCAGGTCTAGGAAAAACCACACTAGCCAATATCATCTCTACCCAAATGGCTGCCAATATCAAAACCACAGCAGCCCCTATGATAGAAAAAGCTGGCGACTTAGCTGCACTACTAACCAATATCGAAGAGGGAGACATACTCTTCATAGATGAGATACACCGTATGAGTCCCGCAATTGAGGAGATACTCTACCCTGCGATGGAGGACTTTCGTCTAGATATCATCATAGGCTCAGGCCCAGCAGCGCAAACTGTCAAGATAGACTTACCAAGATTTACACTCATAGGTGCGACAACACGAGCAGGTATGCTATCTCACCCCTTGCGAGAGAGATTTGGTATGCACTTTAGGATGAAGTTTTATACTCCTAATGAACTATCTACTATTGTCAAGCTAGCATCTGTCAAACTAGAGAAAAGAAGTGAAGATGATGCCTCAAAAGAAATAGCAGGTAGAAGCAGAGGCACTCCTAGAATAGCACTGCGACTGCTAAAAAGAGTGCGTGACTTTGCTGAAGTTGCAGATGAGAGTAGTATCAATCTAAGTCGTACCAAATTTGCACTTGATGAGCTAGGAGTCAATGATATAGGTTTTGATGAGCAGGATATCAGACTGTTAGAGCTACTCATCACTGCCAAAGGCAAACCAATGGGGCTGAGTACTATAGGTGCTGCTCTGAGTGAAGATGAGGGGACTATAGAGGATGTACTAGAGCCGTATCTCATAGCCAATGGATTTATAGAACGAACAGCTAGAGGGCGGATAGCTACAGCAAAGAGTTATGAGCTGTTTCGACTCTCTCCTCCTAACAATCAAACCCAAGGAGACCTTTTTGAATAAATCATCAAG
>DAOUPF010000238.1 GCA_030626265.1 Sulfurovum sp. | reverse complement strand
AGTCTACTAAAGTCAAACTCTTCTTTTTCTGCTTCACTCCAATCAATACTTCTCAAACCATCCAAATCTAGATAAAGAGAGCTTTCATTTGTCAACTCTATACCTCTTCGTTGATCAAAATAGTATATCTGGGCATTTGCAGCAAGATATGGATGGTACTTATGCGCTCCTGTAACATCTACTTCATAGTGTTGAGATATACTGCCATCTATAGTATTGGAGCGTGAGTATTGGCTGTCTTGATTTTTATTTGTATGCATTGAAGAGATTTCTACTGGGGCTCTTTGATCATCCATGAGAGTAGAGATTTCAGTTTTTTTGAGAGGACCTTTGAGATAACTCATCACCCATCTAGTACCAAATAGGCGAATATCCTCTAGGTGAGCACTTTTGAGAAAGAATGTTCTCTTCTTTAGATTGGCGAGTAGGCTTGCTATCTCTTTTTTATCAAAAGATGAATCTACTTTTCCTCCCAATCCATCTATGACTCTATTTATATCTTGAGTAGTTTGTAGTCGTCCTATACACCATGTGCCTATATTGGATAGTCCTTTATAGTCTAGATCCACTGGGTTTTGAGTACTAAGTACTATACCTACTCCATATGCTCTGGCTTGTTTGAGCAGAGTAATCATAGGCTCTTTTGATGGTGGATTTTTTGTAGGGGGGAAGAATCCATATATCTCATCCATGTAGAGCATTGTTTTTAGACGAGTACTACCGCTCTGTAGACGCATCCATGCTATATATTTGTTTAGTAGTAGAGTTACAAAAAACATTCTCTCATCATCGTTGAGGTGTGAGATAGAAAATATAGATATCTTAGCTTTTCCATTCTCATCATAAAGTAGTTTTTGAATATCCAGAGCTTCACCATTAAGCCAGTTACTAAAGTTTGGGGAAGCTATCACAGCATTAAATCTTGTGGCAAACTTGAAACGCTCTTTAGGTGGATAAAAACTATCTAGTGATAGTACGCCTATCTTCTTGAATGGTGGATTTACTATGCGACCTACTAGCTCTTCGATACTAAGGCTTCTTCTATCTATCCAGCTTTTTGAAATGATTTGAGATAGTAGTATGTACTCTTTGGAGTCAAGAGGATCAGCTTCTATGCCTATGAGTGACAGTAGACCCATTACAGAGCTTTTGATGTATGCTGCGAAGTTGTCGCTATCTTCTAGTATTTTGCTATCAGGCAACTCCAATGAGCTCATGAGGTTTATAGGTATACCAGCCTGACTTCCTGGAGTGTAGATAGTTTTTTTGACATTATGAAATCTCTCTACTCTATTTGTATCTTGTCCCCAGCTCTCTATACCTTTTTTCCAAAAGTCTGCGGTTTTTTTGGCATATTGAGATATATCTTCATCTTTTGACTGGGCTTCGTCCTCTACCCATGGTACAAAGCTATCTGCTTCAAATCCAGGATCTGTTAAGCATAGATTACCCATATCTCCTTTTGGGTCGATTACAATAGAGGGGATATTGTCTATGGCTGCCTCTTCAATGATGCCAACACCAAGACCAGTTTTTCCACTACCAGTCATTCCAATGATAGCGGCATGAGTTGTGAAGTTTTTATTCTTGAGGAGAGTGAGTATATCGGTTGATTCAAATGTATCTCTAGCTACATCTTTTCCTAGATAGAAAAGTCCTGCTTTTTCATAAATCTCTTGCATTATTATTTCCTATAATATTAATATCTCATATTGTAACAAAATAATAATAAATATGGGAATTAGAGTAAAAATTTAAAGTATTAAGGTCTTGTGTTATTAGTTTTTTTTATGATTTTCTTGGGTTTTGGTTTTTTGGGAGGAGCAACTATGCCTTGTAGCATGAAAGAGTAAGGCTCTTCATTTGCTGCTTGCAGCACCACTAGAAGCTCATCTTTTGTTCTAGTTATATCAAAAAGTACTACATTTTTCATCACTTTATCTGCAGCGACTTTACTCTCATATCTTAATGGTAGTTTATAGTTGTTCCCCTCAACTCGTATTAGAGTATTATCCTCTTTTCCAACTATCCAGCATACTTTTGCACGAGATAGTGCATATAAAGAGTTGCTACTGTTGTGCATACAAAACTGGTCAAATTCACCTTTTTTGATAGTGATATTACCATCGCTATATAATATATCACGGTATAAAACCATAATGGTCTTATCAGAGTCTAATGCCCTATGGAGAAATTTAGATAGTTTTTTGTTGGCACTTCTTTGTATATCAAGTGCTTCATAGAGTCCCATCATAACTATAGAGAGAAGGGCTACAGAGATGAGAACTTCTACTAATGTAAAACCTGGACGCCTAAGCATTCTTAGCCATCCATTAGACCAACACGCAGAGCCTCTTCGTAGCTAGTAACGCCTCGCTCCATCATATCACCTAGCTTGTCGGATATAGTATGCATGCCATTCTTTTTCATAGCCTCACGGATCTCATTGTCATTCATGCCCTTGGTAATCATATCTTGTACTTCACTGGTGATTACAAATAGCTCTCCTACTGCTTGTCTACCTTTGTATCCAGTAAAGTCACATTCTGTACATCCTACAGGCTGATAAAATGATGCATTCTCATTAAGATGACACTCTTTGATAACAGCATCATCCAATAAAGTAGGAATTTTACATTTAGTACATAACTTTCTAGCCAGTCTTTGTGCAAGTACTCCCAGAAGTGTAGAAGATAGAAGATAGTCTTCAATACCCATATCCATCAATCTAGTTAGTGAAGATGTAGCATCATTAGTATGAAGAGTAGATAGCATCAAGTGCCCAGTAAGTGAAGCCTGTATCGCTATCTGTGCTGTCTCTTTGTCACGAATTTCACCTACCATTACTACATCAGGATCCTGCCGCAGGATAGAACGTAATCCTGAAGCAAAAGTTAGACCTACCTTATCATTGACTTGAATCTGGCTGATATTGCCTGTATTGTACTCTACAGGATCCTCAACAGTGATAATATTCTTATCAGGTGAGGCTATATGTTGTAAAAATGAGTGAAGAGTCGTTGATTTACCTGATCCCGTAGGTCCAGTAACCAATATCATACCATGGGAGTGGTTGAGTAGTCGATAGAACTCATCAGTCAGCTCTTTTTGAAAACCTAAATCTTTGAGGCTAGGGATATTGTCACTCTGCATCAATATACGCATAACTACTCTCTCTCCATAATAAGTAGGAAGAAGGGAGACACGAACATCCAGAGTTTTACCAGATATTGTAATCTGAGTTCTTCCATCTTGGGGGATACGCTTTTCAGAAATATCT
>DAOUPF010000308.1 GCA_030626265.1 Sulfurovum sp. | reverse complement strand
GCTAGCACCACTCTGATAAAAGAAAGGAACTCCTGCCTCTCCAGCTACAGCTTTTGCTACAAAAGTTTTGCCTACACCAGGAGGACCTACGAGAAGTACACCTTTTGGCAGATGAATACCCAACTCCCTATAGCGATGAGGAGATTTGAGAAAATCTATTATCTCCTCTAGCTCATCTTTAGTATCTTTGATCCCTGCAACATCAGAGAAGTTTACAGTGGAGCGTATAGGCAGTACTGTGCTAGTACTTGTCATATCTTCAGTACGATCAAGCTCTTTTTGCAATAGTCCCATCTGCTCGGAACGCCTAGATGACATCAGACGAAATAGATAGGTAAATGCACCCAGTATTATGACCATATACGCAATATCAAGCCATGAGATATCTTGTTGTACTACCTCTACTGGAAAACTATGAGATACTATTTTTAGGTCTATATTTTCTTTTGCAACTTTGTAGATAGATTTGTTAGTGTGTAGATAAAGATATGGCTCTTTATCTATGATCTTTGTTATAAGTTTTTTCTCTATTAGTATATCTACTTGTAGACCACTGATGAGCTTTGAATTATCACGCATCATCATATATCCAGAGAGTACTGCCAATACTACTGCCAATACTACAATGATCGCTACTGGCTTTTTATCACCTAGTCTAAGAAGAATATTTTGCCATATTCCCTTCACGGTTTACCTCCACACTATTCATCAACAGCCAATTACTACTCAAATCCTCGCTACTGCGAACCTCTATACGGTTGAAGTACTGATCAAAACCCCTATATATATCATCATTACCACTCTCCAATAGTACTTCTAGATTGCTTTGATTTGCTTTTCTAAACTCATAGTTTTTCTCTTTTATTAGCTCTGTCAACTCTCTATGTCTTGCCTTTGCAACATCTCCACGCACCAAGTCACTCATACTAGCTGCTGCTGTACCATCTCTCTTGGAGTAAGTAAAGGCATGAACATGAGTCAATGGTAAATCTATCAATCTCTCCATAGCCTCCATCCATGCTCTATCATCCTCTCCTGGGTGACCGACTATAAAATCAGTACCCAGTGCATAACCATGAGATGATAGCTCATCAAAGAGCCTTTTATCACTAATGAAACTATTGCGTCTATTCATGATATCTAACATTTTGTCACTAGTATGCTGTAGGGCTATATGCAAGTGCTTTGCCATCCAAGGCTCATCGAGTAACTCTTTGAACTCATCATCTATCTGTATAGGCTCTAGGCTACCTATACGTATGCGTCTCACTCCTCTAAGATGTGAGACTTTCTTAAGTAGCTTTGCCATGGAGCTTCCATGATCCTTGCCATAGCTTCCTACATTGGTGCCTGTGAGTATGAACTCACCAAAGCCATTATCTGCTAGCTTTTTGACCTGTTCTATCACAGTATCCTCACTATGACTTCTAGCTCCACCACGAACAGCAGGGATGATACAGTAAGAGCAGCTAAAGTCACAACCCTCTTGTATCTTGATAAATGCCCTACTCTTGCCTACAAACTCCTCTACTATAGTCGAGTCTATATGCTCCAAGTCACCTATCTCATAAAAGGATTCTGGTTTTTTGAGTATTTCGTTGATATTCTCTTTTTCAGAGTGACCCATGACTCCAAATACCTTTTTGTCAGCTAGCAGTGTCTCACCTTTGGAGTGAGAGCCACAGCCTGCTAGTACTACTCTGGCATTTGGGTTTTTGCGTTCTATGGAGTTGATATAGTGTCGCACAGAGCTATCTGCGCCATTGGTTACTGTACATGAGTTTACTACTATCACATCAGCCTCTAGCTCGTCAGAGCTAAACTCAAAGTCTTTGATTTTACTTATCATCACTTGGGTATCAAACTGATTTGTTCTACAGCCAAAAGTTTTGAAATATACTCTCTCTTTTGCAATCAAGTGATCTCTTTTATCTCATGCTCTATATCTTCTACTTCTGGCAGGTCTGGCTTGGGGATACTGCTGTTTACATATAGTGATTGTGTAGGATATGCGATGGAGATATCATCTCTGGCTTGTATACGCTGTATAATCTCTAGAGAAATCTTACTACGCAGAGTCAGAGTCGCAAAAGCATTAGTCAGATACCAAGCGCTGATTACCATACCGTGTGGTTGGATAAATGAGACTATACGAGGCTCTACATTTGTATTTTTTATATGATACTGACTGCGTAGTCCATTTAGCTGTTTTCTTGTGATATCTGTATAGCCTTTGGAGTATTTCTTGGTTACCTCTTTGGCTATAGAGAGTGCTTTATCTATGTTTGAGTCAAAAGTAATAGTAAAGTCTATACCATCCCAGACAGTCTTTAGTCCTGCATGAGAGTAGTTAGCTATCATATCCGTAAACACATAGTTGTTGGGGATAAATATAATCCTACCAGATCTACGATTCTCATCAAATGTAGTAAGCGTCACATCCTCTTGCATCGTCATACGCAGTGGGGATATATCTACTATATCACCTACATACTGCACACCATCACGCACAAACTTAACACGATCACCCACATGGATACTACCACCAATGACTATAACCCACCAGCCCATCAGTGACATAAACCAGTCTTTCATAGCAAT
>DAOUPF010000204.1 GCA_030626265.1 Sulfurovum sp. | reverse complement strand
GAGATAATAGAAGCTACTTATACTGATGTAGGAAAGGTTGGACTACAAATATATGATAAAAATTGGGCATCTGTAGATAATGACGATACACCTATTGACTGCAATAGCTCAACACATACTTTGATATGTGGTGAGCTAAATGTCACATTTATCCCAGATCACTTTAGTTTCCAAGAGCTAAATATCACTAATCATAATGGCCCAGATCATAACTTCACATATATTGCCAATGAATATGACATAATGTCAGCAAAGATTCAAACACAAATAAAAGCACTCAACAAAAAAGGTGCTGTTACCCAAAACTTTAGAGCAGGGCCTCTTTATTATGAAAATAATATATCTGTGACTACAGATATCACTGCTTCAGCATATCTACACCCCAATGCAAATGAATCCAATATCAGCAATAATCTAATAGGGTTTACTGCTGGTACTAGAGATATATTATGGAACGAAAGTAGCTATCCACTAAGATTTAACTTTACTAGAGATATGCATAGAGAACATAACCCTTTTGTAGTCACTGGCTCACAACTATCTATAAATATAAATTCAAAATATATTGACACAGAAAATAACAATACAGCTGATATAAATGGTAGTAGAATTAATGATGCCGATGGAAATACAACATTCTATTATGCACGTGTTCGACCATCAGTATTTTTCAGAGATGGGATTACCGACAATTCTGTTGATACTCCTATCGCTATAGATTTATATTGTGATCTTGGGTTTACACTATGTATGACAACATATAATATAGACACTATTATGGGATCTACAGGTAACCCATACTGGTGGTTAGCACTCAATCACAATGTATCCAAGAATGATGGTAATATCACACTAATAAAGGGTGACCCTGCAGCTGGAGATTGGAGTGTAACCAATACAGTAAATATCAACAACACTGCCTATGATAAAGATATAAATGTATCTAGAGGCTCAATTCTACCTCTACCAACTACTGTTCATATAGAACTAGATACATCATCAAGTGCCAAAACTGCTCCATGGCTCATATACAATAAAGATGACCCAAGTCCACCATCTCCTCTAGAAATAGTACGATTTATAGATAGTGCCAGTTGGAGTGGAGTAGGAGATACTGGTCATGTGATAGATATAAATGCAAGTAACAAAAAGATAAAGAGATTATCATGGTAGTAACACTATACAAACAAAGGAAAGCAGTAGCAATGATAGAACTTATCTTTGCTATAGTCATAATGGGAATTGTAATGCTATCAGCACCGCTCATGCTAAGTACAGCAAATAAAAGTGTCTATGTAGGGGTACAACAAGAG
Organism: Sulfurovum sp.; assembly: GCA_030626265.1. Taxonomy (GTDB): domain Bacteria; phylum Campylobacterota; class Campylobacteria; order Campylobacterales; family Sulfurovaceae; genus JAAXPZ01. Next base: position 2,355 of record DAOUPF010000204.1, on the reverse strand, counting down.
TCCATAGCAACTGTAGCCACAGAAATAGGAATGATTCTTACTCACCACTGGGATGAAGCTAATACAGACTTAAATTTTACTGCCCCTATTTTAAGAACCAAAGGTAATCCCGATCTAAATGAAACTACTAATGCAGCCGGTTTTGCTACTGGATTTAGGGCAGGAACTCCTAGTGGTGAATATGAACGAACTTTCCTAACATCTCTTGGAGGACGACTGACTGCTACTAATCCAAGTACTACTAACTTCACTGCAGAAGGTGATTTTGATGATATAGATGATTATGATGGGCATGAGTCTGAGTTAACTTTAATCGCTACTGCTGATATGAGCGAAGGTGATTATTTAGATCAAGATATTAAGATCACTTCTACAGTCACATATATAAGTGATACTCCAGATAGTGGTACTTACCTTGGAAGTGCCACTACACTCACATTTAATGATCCCTTTGGTGCTTTAGCTGAAGGCAATAGTACAAATATCAAAAGAGTTAGTGTAACTTTGACAACCGACTCTACAATGGAAGATCTAAATAAAACCATTTTGCTGAGAGCTTTTTCATGCAATATAGGTACATATTCCTTAAATACTAGGAGCTTTTAATGTATAAAACTACTAAATCTGCATTTACGATGATAGAGCTTATTTTGGTGATAGTGATACTTGGGATAGTAGCATCTATAGGTTCGCAAATTATTGTACAGGTCTATGATGGATATATTACTCAACGAGCAGTACATAGAAGTAGCACCAAGACAGAACTTGCTGCCCTGCAACTTGCCAATAGACTCACCTATAGCATCCCAGGAACAGTAATAGCAAGAAAAGGATCTATATTTGAAGCCATAGAATACTCATCAGAAGATAATGCTACTTTGGAATGGATTGGATATGATGCCGATGGATTTGAGGCAATAACTGCTGACACAGCTTTAGGGAGACGACCGATATGGAGTGGATACTGTGATGTAGACTCTAGTACAAAGGACAGCATCATTACGCCTGCTTCTCGTCTAAGCAAACTTGATGCTACTATCAGCTATCTCCGTCCAGATGGATCTACTACAAGCATTAGCGATGCTGCTTTATTTTTTCCTCTAGATATAGATATAGCTCATCAGGTAGGATACGATGAAACGACTATAGGTACAAGTGCTGTAGAACCTATATCAACTATATCAGGTGATGAGACTATTACTCTTGATACCAAGACAACTCGTACCATAAAAGAACACTACAAGCTAGCATGGACAGCTTATGCTATAGTACCTTCCAACCCACATACTATGTCAGGTACTACAGGCATAGTACATGATCTTAATCTCTGGTACGACTACCAACCTTGGGATGGAGAGAGCTATAGTGATGGTAAGAGTTTTACACTTATTAGAAATGTAAGTGTTTTTCGTTTTACTGGCACAGGTAATACAATTCGTTTCAAAATATGTCAAAGAGAAAATATAGGTGATGGTTTCACCATAAATACCTGTAAAGAAAAGGCAGTTACAAGATGATAATAAAAAAACAGAGAGAAGCATTTTCTATGCTTACAGCTATTTTTGTCATGCTCATCATGGCTTCCGTAGGTGCATTTATCATGAATCTAGCAGGAAAGATGACACAAGTAACAACTCAACAGTATCAAAGAGAGCAAGCCGTTCTGCTTGCTAAGAGCTATACGGAACTAGCCATTATGGCAGTGATGTCCAATGATAGAAATGGGACAGGAGAATGCATTAGTGATATTACTGGTGTGATTGGGCCTACTGGTGCGTCAACTGATGGTACAGGATATAAAGTAGAAACCAGGATATCATTTATTGGGTCAGCATCTGATATAGCAAGTTGTGCTGATACGAGAGAACATGATAATCCTAATACAGCATCATCTACAGAGCTAAATATCATAGTAGATGTATATGTACGATATAAAGACATCAATAGTCTAAATCCATCCACTTCTCCATGGACTTCATATCATAAGAGGACTTTGCAAAAAATATGAAAATAGATAAAATAAATATAGTGAGGTATCAAATGACAAATCTTAAAACTTCTACTACAAATAAAGCGTTTACTTTACTAGAACTTATAATGGTTATTGTAATCATTGGTATCTTGGTAAGTCTATCTCTACCTAGAATGGATAGAGACCATAAACAAGAAGCTGCGGATAATATACTCTCTGCTATTCGCTATACTCAACATATAGCATTAACAGACAACAAACATGATTTTAACAATAGAAAGTGGCAACAAAGCCTTTGGAGAATTGTTTTTGGTAGCTGTACTGGTGATGATAAGTTTTATATGATAGGTTCTGATAATGATACCGAAAGCTCAACAAATGCT
>DAOUPF010000424.1 GCA_030626265.1 Sulfurovum sp. | reverse complement strand
CTTTCGCAGGTATGCATTGATATCTTTTCTTGATTTGATATCTACCCCTTGAAATGGCTCATCTAGGATGACAACATTATGATCCATTGATAGCCATCTAGCCACTACTACTTTTTGCTGATTGCCCCCTGAGAGAGACTCTATATAGGCTGCATGCCCTTCACATTTGATACCCATATTGTCTATCATTCCATCTGCACTATCTATCTCTCTATTTTTTTGCAAAACTGCCTTCTTGGAGAAGTAGTCCAAAAAAGGCAGTGTAATATTATTTTTTATAGACGATTCAGGTATTATCGCATTGACAGATCTGTTTTCAGGTACCATATGCATACCAGCATCTATGGCTTGTCGAATAGTATTTAATTTTATACTTTGACCATACAGTAGTATCTCTCCACTAGTGGGTTGCCTCATACCAAAAAGTGTCTCTGCCAGCTCAGTTTTACCTGCACCTATGAGTCCTATCACCCCTACTATCTCACCAGAGTACAATTTCATATCTATAGATTCGCTAGAGCCCTCAACTACCAAGTCTCTTAGCTCCATTATCAGCTCTTCTATTAGCTCTTCTTTGGCATTGTCATCATATGTTCTTGGAATTGATGTCTCTATGTCTCCGACCATTGCTTGGACTATGACAGGTACTTCTAGTGGCTGATGCAAGACTCCACCATACTTGCCATCTCTAATCACTCCTACTCTATCTGATATCTTTTTTATCTCCTGTAGATAATGTGAGATATACAGTATAGATACACCATCTTCTCGTAGCTTGTATAGAGTTTCAAACAACAGGTCAGCTTCTCTATCTGATATAGATGAAGTTGGCTCATCTAGTATCAACAGCTTTGGCTTTTTGGCAAGTGCTCTTGCTATGGTTATCATCTGCTTTTGGCTCTGTGTTATGTCTTGGATATTTTGCTTCATATCTAGATACTCTATACCCATTTTTTTGGCTATCTCTATGGCTATCTCTTCGATATTTTCTTCACTATATATAAAAGATGCTTCAGGTGCTACTATCTGCTCTAGTGCAAGATTTTCAGCTACACTCATATTTTGTACTATACCTTGCTCTATACTTTGATGTACTACCTGTATGCCTGCCTCATATGCATCTCGAGGAGAGCTAAATTTCACCAGCTCATCATTGATATATATCTCCCCCTCATAATCAGAATAGTAGCCACATAGCACTTTGATAAATGTAGATTTACCTGCACCATTTGCACCAACCATTGAGCAAATCTCTGAATCATAAAAATCAAAACTGACATCACTCAGAGCCTTGGTAGCTCCAAAGGTTTTACTGATTCCTACAGCTCGTATGAGTGGTTTTTTATCCATTAACTTTGACTCTTGGCTTTAACGATATCTACTACTTCACCTATATCTTTGAAATCAGACTTTGATTTGATGAGGATAGAGGCAGCATCTAGTACTCTTGCCTCTATTCTAGCTCTTTTGTCTAGGTCTTCGATGTCTGCTATATCAGCTACTTTTGCCAAGCCTACTGTTCGTCTGAACATTTCACAAGCAGCAAAACCTATACTATCTTCAAATATATTATCAACATATCTAT
>DAOUPF010000250.1 GCA_030626265.1 Sulfurovum sp. | reverse complement strand
CAATTTGTGTCAGTACAGTTCGTATCAGTACAATTTGTATCTATATACCTTGTGTTGCCAAAACAAGCTGTTAAACCTAAGGCAAGAAATGCTGACAATATTATATATGTTATCTTTTTCATTTTATATTCCTTAATCTACTATGAGGGTTTTACCATTGAGTGGTACTCTTATGACTATATAGAGAACGCCATTTATCTCTTCGATGATGATTGTAGCACCTATATCAAATGGTGTACTTTCTGAGTATGTATAGCTAACGATACTTCTATCACTAGGGTCAGCTTCATTGACCTTGACAAACATAGTTTGGGTTTTTCCATCAGTAGTTGTTATTGCTACAGCCTCCAAATAATAACCATTACCCAAATCAATCCTACCTGATACTGTACGGATAGATCCATCTGCCAATATTTCTGTTTTTGCACTGTTGAGTGAAGATGTTACGACTGTTTTGACACCACCTATCACTACTTCATGTACAGGAACAACAAAAAACTCTATAGCTCCTATCGTAGCTGCATCAGAGCGAGAATGACCTAGCTGGTCTGTAGGGAGTCCATCTATAGTTCCATTTTCTATAGCAAGGCTAGTCTCTAGAGGTAGGTGTGTAGGTGTATTGCCTCCATTATATGCCAAGGTATCGAGTAGAGGATCATCTACATCAACAGTATCACTAGCTTCCGCTGCATTGAGGAGTGTACCATCACCAAGTAAGTTATGCCCCAAAGTTCTAATCGCCTCAAACTCTTTTCCTGATCCGTTACCTGATATGATAGAGTTGGAGACATTTATCTCTGTATTGAGAGCATCATTTGTGCCGATAGCTTGTAGCCCACTAGCTGAAATATTGTTTGTGATAGTAACATGATTTAGTATTCCTATATCGGAATTATAGAGATAGATAGCTCCCCCATAACCACTGTCACTATTGCCACTTATGGTAGAGTTAGATATATTAAATTCAGAAGAATCTTTTACTACGATAGCCCCTCCACCTTCAGCAGTATTACCAGAGAGTGTTGAGTTTGACATAGTAAGTATACAGTTATTGTATAATCTAATTGCACCACCTCCTCCTCCAGCAAAATTATTAGAGAGTGTTGAACCAGAGATCGTAATATTAGAATCATCTTTTGCACCTACTGCACCACCTGCACTATCCATAGCCATATTATTTGACAATTGTGAGTCTATTATCGTGACATTACTATTTACTTTTACATATACTGCACCAGGACCATCATTAAAGCTTTTATTGTTCAAAAATATAGAATTTTTTATAAGTATACTAGTATAATCTTTTCCTTTAACAACACCACCATAATTATTAGAATTGTTTAGAAATTTAGTGTTAGATATATCAATATTTGAATGGTCTCCTCCTGCTATAGCACCACCACTATTATCATAAGATAGATTCTCTGAAAAAGTAGAATCTGATATAGTAAGACTACTATCATCCTTAATTCTTATAGCACCTCCACTTCCATATGCAGTATTATTTGATAGAGTTAAGTTAGATATGTTAAGCTCTGAATCCATAACCATTATAGCACCACCACCACCACTATCAGGGGCACTATTATTTGATAATATAGAGTTATCTATAGTAACTATAGAGTATTGTGTTCTTATAGCACCACCACCTTTATCCTCATCCAAATTATATAATAAAGTTGAATTTGATATATTTAGTACAGAATATCGCATTCTAACTGCACCACCATCCCTATTATTTGATATAGTTGAATCTACTACATTAAGAGTAGCATACTCTGTATAGATTGCACCATAATCACCATTGTTATACTGAACATTTGTATTGTTCATATTGAGAATAATATTATTGCCAGAAGATGACCCATACACATTTAGCGCTGCACCATCTAAAGTGTCATAAGCATTTTGCATTGTTAGATTAGATAAGTTTACAGTGATATTAGATTCTAGACTATTGCCTATATATAGAAGCATTGCTGTTTTATTTCCATCAAGTACAATAGCATGTGCACCACCATCAATACTTAGAGATTTGTCATTTATCCCTATATCACTTGCAAGTACTATATTCATATCATTAGTAAATGTAATAGTATCTCCATTACTTGATAAACCTATACAAGCTCTTAGTGTACTATTCCCATCATTAAAGTCACTACTAACAACCCCACCAGGACAAGTATATCCAATATCTCCCATAAGAAGAGTTGAAGAAACACCTAGACTTAGTGCCACCTTTAGTAAAACATTCATAATATAACCCCTTTTTTAATTTGAATAGAAACTTAAGTAAATATAAACTCCATAGCCCCTACCCTTATATGTATTTTAACATAAACTTATGTCAAAATTGTGTCAAATCAAGATATAATATAATTTTATAATAAATATTTTACTAAAATTCTTAACTTTTGCACTATATTAAGATATTTTAGGAGGTTAAAAATCAAGTACTCCCCTAAAAAAGTTAAATTTGGTTATATGATATTAGATTGTAAATATGTTTTATGTACACACTTTGCAAGATTTAGTATTAAAACTTTAATGATTTTAAAATCATATTGAATTCTGAGTTAGCATAAGATTGATTTAGTTTCCAAAACTCTGTTTGAATTAAGATCGTTCTATTAGCTTTTTTGATGATATAGAGATCTCCTACCAGAACAGCCTTTTTATCTTGGTGTTTTACATCTATGTTATGTCTCAGACCTTGTACTTTTTTGCCATTGATTACTGCTTTTATTGATTTTGTAATGCGATTGGATAGTGTATGGGATTTATATTTTTCTTTAATAACTTGATAGATATTATTTGATAATGATTGTAAACTAGAATCTATATGAGTAGGTGCAATCTCAATAAATATGGATGTACTTTTCCCACTCTCTATAGCAATAGATCTCCATCCGTCACTGTCTATCTCATCACTTACAGTCCAATCTGATGGATATTGAAAAATAAGATTATTTTTAGAATAAGAAGATGCTAGGATGGTTTGAGAAAATAACAGTATATAAATAAGTATTTTAAATAGAGAATAATGTTTAGAGAACATAGCAATTACCTTATTGATAAAATATGTTTAACCCGAAATATGCAATAGAGATTACAAAACTAGCACAAGTCATTGTATCTAGGGT
>DAOUPF010000337.1 GCA_030626265.1 Sulfurovum sp. | reverse complement strand
CTTCATCGCTTGAGAACTATCTGTGAAAAGCTTATAGAGATAGGAAAAGCCAAAGATTACCCAATAGCAGTGATTAGTCGTGGCACTAGACCAGATGCAAAGACAGTGGTAGGTACACTAGAGAATATCTATGAAAAAGCCAAAGATTTACCGACTCCTGCATTGATAGTAGTAGGTAGAGTAGTAGAGCTTCGAGAGAAGCTGAGCTGGTTTGAAGGTGATATGCAACAAGGTTAAAATAAAAACAGGATAAAAATAGTCTCTTTTATACTATGTCTTTATTTTTTATGATATACTACCTTTCTTAAATTATAAATATAAAGGGAGTTAATCTTATGGATAGAATACGAGAGATTCAACTTTTTTCCAAATTTAGTGACCTTCATATTGATAAAATCAAAAGCCAATCCATGATAAAATCATATACCAAAGAGGGTATTGTTTTTTATGAAGGTGATGATAGTAAACATATATTTGTAGTGCTAGAGGGTACAGTAAAACTATACAAAACCTCACCAAAAGGTACACAAATCCAGATAAATCGCTTTGATGCACCTGCTGTCATAGGCGAGTATGCCTGTTTTGAGAGTGTACCATTCCCTGCTACATGTGAGTTTGTAACTGAAGGTAAGATAGCATTGATACCTAGAAGTTTTATACTGACCAATCTAGGTGATAGTGATTTTGCATTGGAGATGATCAAGTCATTGACTGCCAAAATCATGGTACTCTCTTCTCTCATACACAAAGAGACTATATATTCATCTGAAGCAAAAGTAGCAAAGCTTATGCTGGAGAATTCTGAGATATTTCATAAGCTAAAGCATAATGAGATAGCATCTATACTCAATATCACTCCAGAGACACTATCTAGAATATTGAAAAAGTTTAAAAATCAAAATCTTATTGAGAGTAAGAAATCTGGAGATATGTTAGTAATAGATGCAGACTCTCTACATGAGGTTATAGAGACAAATAAAGTCCAAGACTGTACAAACTGCATTGTACAGTTCAAAATGGATCATGGAATAAAATAAACCAAGCTCTATACTTATCATATCTGCTCTACACAATATACAGCTATAATTCTAAATATAATTTTTATAAAAAAGGATAAAAAATGAAAAAAACATTCAAAGTGCTAAATGTCAAGTGTGATGGTTGTGCTAGTACACTTACTAGTAAGTTAAAAGATGAGTTTGGTGAAGTAGAAGTTGATTTGACAGTTGAGCCAAGAGTGATAACTATAGATATAGAGGATGATCAGATAGATGCACTAGGAAGTGCACTTAAAAAACTTGGCTATCCATTTATAACAGAAGATATGGGTTTTGTAGATAGCACTACTGCCAAAGCTAAGAGCTTTGTATCATGTGCAGTAGGTAAGATGAATACTTAGAGGGGTATACTTTTATACACTCTCTTCCCACTCTTTAAATGCATCATCAAAATATATAAGTCTCTGCTTTTTAAACTCAACTGTAGAGTATAGTTTCCCATACTCACTCAGTCCACTCTCTTTTGCCATCTCCTCTATCAGAGTATCACACTCCTCTTGGGTTTTGGCGTGTACCATGGCAAATAGATTGTATGGCCAGTTGGGGTAGCTAGGACGCAGGTAGCAGTGGCTAACAGCCGAGAACTCGGCCATCTCTCTGCCTATCTCTTCACCTCTATCCTCTGGTACTGCCCAGACACTCATGGCATTAGCTCCAAATCCAGCTTTTCTATGGTTTAGTATCGTAGCAAATCTACGCATCACTCCAGAGTCTTTGAGCTCATTTGCAATAGTGAAAAACTCTTCATAAGATAGCCCTAGCTTCTCTGTAGCTGCTTTGAATGGCTCTGTAGTGACTGCTATATCTTTTTGTAGCTCTTTTATGACAGATATGTGTAGAGGAGTAAGCTCTAGCTCTTTGTGGGCTACTTTTTTGACTTTCTCTTTCTTCGCTCTTTTGCCTGTAGTATCCATCTTGACGGAGATTTTAAACATCTTTAGGGTTGGTAGTATGATGGCATCTTGGGCACCTGTCTGAGCCTTCAAGATAGCGATAGTCTCCTCTAACCCAAACTTAGAATCAGGAGCTACTGCCATAGTGAACCAGATGTTATAGTCATGATTTCGTAGGTAGTTGTGGCTGACACCTGGGTGTGCATTGATGAGTTCAGCGGCTGTATCTATCTGACTCTCTTCAACCTTAAATGCGACTAGAGAAGATTTATATCCTAGTCTTTTAGTGTCAAATATAGCAGAAGTCTGACGGATAATTTTCTCATCTTTTAGCTCTTGTACGAGAGATATAATCTCATCTTCACTATTCTCAAGTTTTTTAGCGAGTGCTTGAAATGGTCTCTGTGTCATTGG